>NZ_SZWS01000054.1:172096-196095 GCF_005281245.1 Citrobacter sp. wls826 | reverse complement strand
CAGTAAACCGCCCACAAGCTGAGGCTGGCTACCCATGAGCGTGACACCGCGCCCGCCAAGCCAGGAGACGAATACCCCGATGGCAATAGCGACCAGTGATTTCCAGTTCACAAAGGAGTGGATGAGCGTGGAGGGGGGGAGCGTTCCGCTGGCGATCGGCGCCATGACGCCAATGGTTAGAATTATAATCCCGACGGTCAGGCCCTGTTTTTCTATCCATGGAAAGAAAGTATTCAGAGGGGTAACACGAACAATGATCAGCACCAGAATTGAAACAGCGACAGTGGTGTTGTGGCTGACAAAGCCCAGAGCTGCCAGTCCGAGCAGGATCAGCAGAGTGACATCAAACATCGTAGTTTCCTTGCCAAAAGAAAAAATAAGCCTGCTTACTGTACGCGTAAACGCGTGACGGAACAGGCTTTTTTTAATGATTATGATTTTTTTTGGGCTAATGCACGATGCTACGCTTTTACACCTGACTCGGGCGGCTATTGTACGCGGCGGAACGGGAGTAATTCCGGTTTCGCGATACGTAGGTAATCTGCGGTATCCATGATCACGGATTTTTCCAGCACTCCGGCATTGAACGCAATTTCATTAAAACGCTCAAACAATAGCGGATCGGCGACCAGCTTAAGTTTTGGATGGAAGCTAAACGGTGGGATAGCGCCAAATACGCAACCTGTCAGTGCATCGACTTCCGCCGGGCTGGCAAGTGATGCTCTTAACCCGCCGATATGACTGGCTAACAGGCTCAGGTCGGCCTGCTGGTCGGCAGAAAGAATCGCCAGGACATGCTGATTAACGCCGTTGCCTTTGACCTTACAAACCAGCGCTTTTGCTCCCTGGCCCAGTGCGGTACCGCGAATTTCAGAAACCGCTTCACATTTGCCGACCGCTTCATGGCTTACCACGCGATACGTCGCGCCTTGTTCTGACAACAGCGAAATTAAACGCTGATGCGTTGCGTTACCTTTGTTCACTTCCGTCATGACTTACTCCTGGTACAACAATGAAAATCCTGTCAGAAAAATGATTACGCATCCGCGCGTTTTTTCTGTTTGCTCAGGTAGAGCTGTGCATCGGATGCTTTGTAGGCATCATCAATGGTGTCGTTTGGCTGCATATTATAAATCCCTGCGGAGAAGCTGATTGCTCTATCTTGCGCAATAATTTGTAAGTTATAGCGAATCCTCTCCAGCAGACGAGGCGTTAATTCAGCGGGGTAATCAATGAGGATAATGCAAAACTCATCCCCACCGAGGCGGATGGCATAGTCGTTTTTGCGAATCGAGGTTTGAATGGCTCTAGCCAGAATGGTGATAATGCGATCGCCTTCCTTATGCCCCAGCGTATCATTAATGACTTTTAGTTTATCGCAATCAATGGCGATAAAGGTCACGAGGGTTCCCGCGTTTACTAACTGCTGTAAACGCTGTTCGAGCGTCGGCGTTAAAATTTTGCGGTTGTAGAGCCCGGTCATTGCGTCACTAATATTTTCACGCGTGACGTTGTGATACAGCCGAAAATGCGTTCTGACCATATTCAGCAACAGTATTGTCGCCAGCAGATAGAAGGCGAATACTTTCCAGGAGGAGACAATAAAGTACATAAAATCAAGCGATAAGGTGATGCGTATACCGCCGGGCATGTCCTCCTGGTAGTGAACATAGCTAAACAGGTTGTTCTCACTTTGGTGAACGAGTATCTCTTTACCTGAGTTGATGTCCGAAAGCGTCACGTTAAGATAGCGCCAGACGAGAGGGCGGTCGCTGGTATAGAAAATATTCTTTAAATTCTCTTTGTTAATATCCACCATCACCACGCCTTTTAACTTACCGGCATAGTAGACCGGTGTTAAAAAGCTCATCACTTTTTTCTCGGTCAGGTTATCTTCATAAATACGGGAGATTACCGTGCGGCCAGTGAAAATACCGTCAATATCATTCTGGTTGATACCCAGGTTTCCTTTTTGCAAAAACGACCAGTTGTGTATCGCAAATTTCCGCGAGTCGACCAGATCAAAGAAATAGACGTAGTTATTTTTGAGATCGACGTAATATCGAAATTTATACTCCTGCATACCTAAACCATGACCGTAATCTTTCTGTTCACGATTAACGTTTACCGCCCGGTCAAAAGAGGGCAGTAGAAATATGTCTTCAAGTTTCTCGCTACATTTTGTAGTGGGGGTTTGCAACGTACCGTGTAATGGCAGGTAGTTATGCTGGGTGAGGTTGAGCCCATGAGTGCCGTTAACGCTGTCGAAAGCGTTGCAAAGTGCTTTTTGTTGCTCGATAGAAGCGGGTACCTGGGGGGATGAAAATGTGCGCATCAGATGGGCTGCAATACTTTGATTAGTATACTTATCATAGAGAAACGATGAGTCGGCTTTCTCATTGATATAGCGCATGTACGCATTCATTGCTTTATCGCTGGCAATGAGCTCATAAACCAAAAAAGAAAATGTCAAAACAACTACGCTGACGGAGATAAAGAGCCTGAGCGCTTTATGATGCAATTGCATAATGATGTACAGCCCTGTAAGTCTGATACTTCAGTCTATCACACGGCATACATCCGCTCTAACGCTACTGGGAAGGGCATTTTGTAATAAAAATCATTCGCGTGCTTCACCTTTAACTCTTATTGTTGTATTTATAATGCAACTTATAAGAAAGGAGACAAGCAGATGAGCGCGACTGATAAAGCGGGCCATACGTTCTTAGCCAGTCTGGGCAAAACCCGTCTGCGTCCGGGGGGCGTTGAAGCAACAGAGTGGTTGTTCAGCCAGTCACAGCTGACGCCCGACAGCCAGGTGCTGGAAGTGGCGTGTAACATGGCCACGACGGCGATAGAGTTAGTTCAACGTTTTGGTTGTACGGTATACGCCATTGATATGGATAAAACCGCACTGGCAAACGCCAGAAATAACGTGGCGGCAAATGGTCTGGAAAATCACATTCACGTTATGGCAGCTAACGCTAACACCCTTCCATTTGCGGATAACAGTTTCGACGTTGTGATCAACGAAGCCATGCTGACAATGTATGCCGATAAAGCGAAGGCGAAGTTAATTGCCGAATATTATCGCGTATTGAAGCCCGGCGGGCGTCTGTTAACTCACGACATTATGTTCACCGCACAAAAACTGGGTGCGGGCGAGCAGGGCCAGCTTGTAGAGGTAGTGAAATCAAACGTTAGCCCGATGACCAGACAAGGCTGGCGCGATTTATTTCTGAACGGTGGGTTTGCACAGTCCTTGCAGCAGAATGGCGATATGTCGCTGATGTCGCCGCGAGGATTAATTCGTGATGAAGGGCTGACTGGGGCGGTTAAAATTGTGTTTAACGGCTTACGCACACGCGAAAATCGTCGCCGGTTCCTGAAAATGTTTCGCTTCTTCCGTTCGCAACGTCACCAGCTAAACTACATTGCCTGCTGCTCCGTGAAGGGAAAATAAAAAGGATAAACGGATGAATATTGATAAAATGAAAAATCAGCATGTTGAAATTCTGGAGAAAATATCATTTCTACGTACGTTGAGCCATGCAGGCGTATCATCCAATGCCCAGGAAATTGCAACTGCGATCGTTAGCATGAGTGCCATTATAAAAACACATTTGTTTGCTGAAGATCAGTTCCTTTATCCACATATTGAGCAGGATGGAAATAGTACGCTCAGACAGGTTAGCTCAAAATTTCAACGTGAAATGACGGATATCGTCAGCGAATATGAAGTTTTTTCCCGGCGCTGGAATATTGCCAGTAAATTAAAAGGTAATGATGAGGCATTCAGACGTGATGCCAACAATATTCTACGCAAAGTGTATGAGCGTATGCAAAAAGAAAATAAAGACTTCTATCCGCTGGTGGAAAGGATGTAGGGTGTTTTAAAACACAATGATAAAAGGATGGCGAAGTGTCAGAAAAACACTGGTCGAGAATGGAGTACCTTCATCAGACAGTGACCAACCCTAATATAGTTATTAAGGGTACGCATAGCTATTACAGTGACTGCTGGGATCATGGATTCGAACGTTCGGTGGTGCGGTATTTACTCGGTGATGAGATCAGCCGGGACTGGGAACCGCTTGGGCATTTGGATAAGTTGATTATTGGGAATTTCGTCTGCATTGGCGCTGAGAGCGTTATTCTGATGGGGGGAAATAGTACGCACCGGCTTGACTGGATCAGTCTTTATCCCTTTATGGCGTCGATCAAAGATGCCTACGAGTTTCGGGGTGACACGGTGTTGCATGATGGTTGCTGGTTAGGCATGCGCGCCATGATCATGCCAGGCGTTACGCTCGGGGAAGGCGCTGTTGTCGCAGCAGGTGCGGTGGTGACTAAAGATGTGCCACCGTATGCGGTAGTCGGCGGCAATCCGGCAAAAATAATAAAATATCGCCTGCCGGTGGGGGATATTGAACGAATACTGGCCCTTAATTTGTATCAACTTCCGGAAGAGTCGCTCGTGAAAATGCAACCGCTGTTGTCTTCTGGCGATATTTCCGCGCTCGAAGTTGAAGTGGCTAGCCTGAGACAAAATGCTAAATGACATAACATGTGGTCGAAACGCGAGGTCATAAAAATCAACCAGAGGAGATAACCTCTGGCTGATTTATGTATGTGGTTAGCTATTGCTGGTTGTACTTTGCTTATGAAACAGTTCGCGAAAGACCGGATAAATGTCATCCTGGTCGCGGATATGCTGCATCGCAAAGTTTTCAAACGTTGATTGCAGATGTTCGTATTCACGCCACAAGGTCTGGTGCGCGCGGCGGGTGATTTCGATATAGCTATAATATCGCACCATCGGCAGCAGTTTTTTCGCCAGAATCTCATGACACAACGGGGAATCATCCGCCCAGTTATCACCGTCCGAGGCCTGTGCGGCATAGATGTTCCACTGGGCCGGGTCGTAACGGTCTTTTACCACTTCATCCATTAACTTCAGCGCGCTGGAGACAATGGTTCCCCCGGTTTCCTGAGAGTAGAAGAACTCGTGCTCATCCACCTCTTTCGCCTGGGTATGGTGGCGAATATAAACCACTTCCACGTTTTTGTAGGTCCGACTCAAGAACAGATACAGCAAGATATAAAAACGCTTGGCCATATCTTTGGTCGACTGATCCATTGAACCGGAGACGTCCATCAGACAGAACATCACTGCCTGGCTGGAAGGATCGGGCCGTTTTTCATAATTCTTGTAGCGTAAATCAAAGGTGTCGATAAACGGCACGCGTTCGATTTTTGCCCGTAGTTCGGCAATCTCTTTGCGTAACCGTTCCTCTTCCAGCAACTGCGCTGGTTCACTTTTTTCGATGGTTTCCAGATCCGCTTCGAGCGCATGCAATTCGCGACGCTTACCAGCCGTCATCGCTGTGCGGCGCGCCAGTGAGTTTTGCAGGGAGCGCACCACGCTGATGTTGGCAGGCACGCCGTTAGAGGTGAAACCTGCCCGGTGCGTTTTGTACTCCGTTAACTGACGCTGCTGATTCTGCTTCAGGTTAGGAAGTGCTAAATCTTCGAACAACAGATCGAGATATTCATCTTTAGAGATCTGGAAGACGAACTCATCCTGACCCTCGCCATCTTGGCTGGCCTGGCCTTGTCCGCTTCCTGAACCACCGCCGCCGCCCTGTGGGCGTTCAATGCGGTCGTTCTGCACAAAATGGTCGTTACCCGGATGCACGCGATGGCGCAAGCCGCCACGCCCCTGATGGAACATCGGTTCGCTAATATCATCAGTCGGAATAGAGACAGATTCGCCGCTATCCACATCAGTCACCGAACGCTTGTTAATGGCCTCGGAGATCGACTGTTTAATTTGCGATTTATAACGGCGTAAGAAGCGCTGGCGGTTTACCGTGCTCTTGTTTTTGCCGTTAAGACGCCGGTCAATAAACCAGGTCATAAGCCCCCCGTACTGCATTTGCCAACTTTATGCTACATCAGTAACGCCGGATGCGCTGAGCATATCCGGCCTACGGATGTGTATTGTAGGCCCGGCAAGCGTACGCGCCTCCGGGCACTTATTTTAAGACGATTTACGTACGCGCAAATACCATTCGCACAGTAAACGTACCTGCTTACGCGTGTAGCCTTTTTCCATCATCCGGTCGACAAAATCGTCGTGTTTTTTCTGCTCGTCAGTTGAGGTTTTGGCGTTGAACGAAATGACCGGCAGCAACTCCTCGGTATTGGAGAACATTTTCTTCTCAATGACCGTGCGCAGTTTTTCGTAACTGGTCCAGTTTGGATTGCGACCGCTGTTATTCGCTCTGGCACGCAGAACAAAGTTGACGATCTCGTTACGGAAATCTTTGGGGTTACTGATACCCGCCGGTTTCTCAATTTTCTCCAGTTCTGAGTTCAACGACTCGCGGTCAAACAGCTGACCGGTATCCGGGTCGCGATACTCCTGATCCTGAATCCAGAAATCCGCATAAGTGACATAACGGTCGAAAATGTTTTGTCCATATTCGGAATAGGATTCGAGATAAGCCGTTTGGATCTCTTTGCCGATGAACTCAGCATATTTCGGGATCAGATAGCCTTTCAGGAACTCAAGGTAACGTTCTGCCAGCTCCTGCGGGAACTGTTCGCGCTCGATTTGCTGCTCCAGTACGTAGAACAGATGCACCGGGTTAGCTGCCACTTCGGCGTGGTCAAAGTTAAAGACGCGTGAGAGGATCTTAAACGCGAAACGCGTGGAAAGACCGTTCATTCCCTCATCGACCCCGGCGTAATCCCGATACTCTTGATAGGACTTCGCTTTTGGATCGGTATCTTTCAGGCTTTCCCCATCGTAAACACGCATCTTCGAGTAAATGCTCGAGTTCTCAGGCTCTTTCAGGCGAGAAAGAATGGTAAAGCGAGAGAGCGTTTCCAGCGTGCCCGGTGCGCAAGGCGCATGGGTCAGCTCACTGTGGTTAAGCAGTTTTTCGTAAATTTTGATCTCTTCGGAGATCCGCAGGCAATAAGGCACTTTGACGATGTAAACACGGTCAAGGAACGCCTCATTGTTTTTATTATTACGGAACGTCACCCATTCGGACTCGTTCGAGTGGGCAAGAATAATTCCGTTAAACGGCAGGGCAGAGATACCTTCTGTCCCGTTGTAGTTTCCTTCCTGGGTTGCGGTCAGCAGAGGATGCAGCACTTTAATTGGTGCTTTAAACATCTCAACGAACTCCATAATCCCCTGGTTTGAGCGGCACAGTGCGCCCGAATAACCGTAGGCATCAGGATCGTTCTGGGCGTGGTGTTCGAGTTTACGAATATCCACTTTCCCGACCAGCGCAGAGATATCCTGGTTGTTTTCATCACCAGGCTCCGTTTTGGCGATAGCGATCTGCTCCAGAATAGACGGCCAGACTTTGACAACGCGGAATTTTGTAATGTCCCCGCCAAAATCATGCAGACGTTTTGCAGCCCAGGGCGACATGATCGTACCGAGATAACGACGTGGGATCCCATACTCTTTTTCCAGGATCTGCGCGTCTTCCTGTGGGTTAAACAGGCATAACGGATGATCGTTTACCGGGCTACGCTCGCCGTTGGCGCTCAGGACATAAATCGGTACTCGCTGCATCAGCGACTTCAGCCGCTCAGCAAGAGATGATTTCCCCCCTCCCACAGGCCCCAGCAGATACAGAATCTGCTTCTTCTCTTCCAGACCCTGAGCCGCATGCTTCAAATAAGAAACAATCTGCTCAATGGCCTCTTCCATGCCATAAAACTCTTCAAAAGCGGGGTATCGTGCAATCACCCGATTCGAAAAGAGTCGAGAAAGACGAGGTTCGTGGGCAGTGTCGACCATGACAGGCTCACCAATAGCCATTAATAGCCGCTCTGCCGCATTGGCATAAGCGCTGCGATCTTGCCGACAAGTGGTAAGAAACTCCTGCAGCGTGAACTCTTCGTCCTTGGCAGCTTCATAACGCTGGCGATAGTGATCGAATATATTCATGGTATGCCGTCCTTTCGTTTTTTTAGCACATGTTAAGAGCCGTTCATATGAATAGTAGAGGCCCCTGAAGAGGTAAACTGAACGACGTCGCTGCTGAAGAAATAAGCAACTCTCATGCCATTGTGGTGGTCAGGAGATCAACGTATTCGGTGATACACCTTCTAAAATTAAGCGTAGATGGCATTTGCAAAACTTGCCTGTGTGCGCAAATGAATTTCAATGGCATATCAATAACTCATCAGCAAAAAAAGCATATCTTTTGTAAATCTATGGGGCAGGATTCATGCGGTGTTCACTGTCCTGCAAGCAAAATGTCATCACTCGCTGAGAAATTAGGGGGTTACATTCTGGGGCGAATCCGTAAAATAGTTGGGCTGAAGCGTATTGACGGTTAAACTTTGACCGCTACACATTTAAATAAGGAATTATTGACTGTGACCAAACTCAAACTTCTGGCACTTAGCGTGCTTATTGCCACTTCCGCTAACGTCGCACAGGCAGAGAGCAACCTGACGCTGGGCGCAGGCGTTGGTGTGGTTGAGCACCCTTACAAAGATTACGATAGTGACGTTTACCCGGTCCCGGTTGTGACTTATGAAAGCGATAACTTTTGGTTCCGTGGTCTGGGCGGTGGTTACTACCTGTGGAATGACGATACCGATAAGCTGTCGGTGATGGCCTATTGGTCGCCAATGTACTTCAAACCGGGTGACAGCGACGACAACCGTCTGCGTAGTCTGGATAAACGTAAGAGCACCATGATGGCTGGCCTTTCTTACATTCACAACACGCAATACGGTTTCCTGCGTACCAGCCTTGCAGGCGATACGCTGGATAACAGCAATGGTATTGTATGGGATCTGGCGTGGTTATACCGCTATACCAATGGCGGTCTGACGTTGACTCCGGGGATTGGTGTCGAGTGGAACAGTGAAAACCAGAATGAATACTATTATGGTGTTTCACGCCATGAATCTGCCCGTAGCGGCTTGCGTAGCTACGATCCTGAAAGCTCCTGGAACCCGTATCTGGAGCTCAGCGCAAACTATAACTTCCTGGGCAACTGGAGCGTATACGGTACTGCGCGTTATACCCGCCTGTCTGATGAAGTGACAGACAGCCCGATGGTGGACAAATCCTGGACGGGTCTGATTTCAACGGGTGTTACCTACAAGTTCTGATACCACTGTGTGTCAAACACTCGCCCGCAGAGATGCGGGCTTTTTTGTGCATATCAGAGATGAATATTGATCCAAAACATGTGATTTGATTTTTTGTGCTGTTTTGGCATTACATCGGCCGCAACAAATAGTTAACGTATTTTTCCTGCCGCAATTACCAAAATTAAACCTGTTGTTTGATGAGACTGAAATCTATTCGTTTGTGAATGGAAGAGTATCTGTACAGTTTCACGAATTATTGTTCTGGGAGAGTGATTTCTGGTTTCGCAATATATTGATAATATTCTATTTTATAATCACGGTATAATTTTATCGTGAAACTCTCGCCACTAAAAATAGCAAGATAACTATTTTATTATTTTTGTGAGACGATGAAAGTTAACTTTCATTTGAAAAAAATAAAATCATTAATTTAATTTTTATTTTACATCTTTTAGGTATTTATCTGAAAAAATTAAAATTGACATTAAATAAGCGATTGCAGATATTACTCCAACTTAATAAGTAAAGACAGTAACGCTGCATGGCTCAGATATTAAATGTCATGTGGTTTTCTTGCGAATAAACCTGGTAGAGATAATGAAAAAGTTAATCATGATAGCAGTGATGGGTGGGATTCTGACGGGATGTTCCACCGAGGCTTCACGCATGAGTGCTTGCGAAAGCAAGGGCGTGAGCCGCGATGCCTGCTATATCGCTGAGCAAAACCGTCAGGCGACAATCAATGCCGTAGCTGAAAAACAAGCTATGGAGAACGCGCAAAACGTATATAACTCAAATGATACTAATTCCAGTCATCACCACAAACACAATAATTATTAAGGTGTAACTTATGAAGAAATTAATAATTATCGCTGCACTGGTCGCAACATCTGCGGCTGCACCAGCCTATGCCATCAGCGAGGCTTACCGTCAGCAGTTACAGCATGAACATAAAACGATGGTCAGCGATGCTAATGCTCCGGTGCACGCCAGTAAAATCACACCCGTGCATGTGAATAAACTGGGCGTAGACTTTAAACGTGGCGCTGATGGTATTGCTTATATTAATGGCAAAGCTGCGGCAAATGATGAGAACAATGCAGACTCTCAGTCTTATAGCGCGGGCTTGATTTCCGTCATTGTCTATAAAAACGGGAAAATTAACGCGATGAAAGAGGGGAAATATTTAGGTCGCTTAAAATAACCGCAGTGCAGTTAAGATTTTCTGTCATTCGGCCCGGGAGCATTGTTTGTTCCCGGGTTTTTTATTGCCGTTGCCATAGCGGTCAACTTCCAATCTTAGAAGGTGCAATTTGTGCACCCTAACAGGACACATGCCAGTTGTTTTGCTTTACTGTGGTGCATTAACACAGGAGGGCGCGATGACAGCGAAACAGGTGATGTTTACAAAGCAGGTATCGCTGCCTGCTATTGGGCAGGGAACATGGTACATGGGCGAGGATCCTGGCCGACGCCGGGAAGAGGTTTCAGCGCTGCGGGCTGGTCTGGATCTCGGTCTGCGGTTGATCGATACCGCCGAAATGTATGCAGATGGTGCAGCGGAAGAGGTAGTGGGTGAAGCATTAATCGGGTGTCGTGATAGCGCTTTTTTAGTCTCGAAAGTATACCCCTGGAATGCCGGTGGTCAGAAAGCCATTGCCGCCTGTGAGGCGAGCCTGCGTCGACTAAAAACCGATTATCTGGATCTCTATTTGCTCCACTGGACGGGCAGTTTTTCATTTGCTGAGACCGTGGATGCCATGGAAGCACTCATTGCGCAGGGGAAAATCCGCCGCTGGGGCGTCTCTAATCTCGATTACGATGACATGCAGGCGTTATGGCAAGTCACAGGTGGGCGGGAATGTGCCACTAACCAGGTGCTTTATCATTTAGCATCGCGCGGTATTGAATATGATTTACTGCCGTGGTGCCAGCAGCAGCAGATGCCGGTCATGGCTTACAGTCCGCTGGCTCAGGCGGGGCGATTGCGCGGTGACTTGCTTTCTCACTCTGTGGTGAACGACATCGCGCACGCGCACAATGTTAGTGCTGCGCAGATTTTGCTGGCATGGGTGATCCGTCTGCCGGGCGTGATGGCGATTCCAAAAGCGGCAAGCATAGCGCATGTCGAACAAAATGCCGCCGCGCTGGAGATAACGCTCTCAGTTGATGAGCTGAAGCAGTTAGATAAGGCATATCCAGCGCCAAAGGGTAAAACGGCGCTGGATATGGCCTGATTTGCCGAATGGCGATGCTCACGCTTCTTATCCGGCCAACGCAATGTTTGGTAGGCCGGATAAGGCGCAAGTTCCGTCAGGCTACAGACACAATTTTAGCGTTTAGCAACGCGGATAGTTTGTGCCAGGCGTGATGGTTTTTCTTCGCGGGTTTTCTGCGGCGCGGTTGCGTAAGCCGTCTCTACGCAAACAAACGTTTTATACCCGTCATCCGGCATGTCGCCCATGCTAACGGACAGCGCCGGACCCGGGTTCCAGCCCACGACATTCAGATGGTGGTGATGGACGACGTCGATATTGCGGTTGAGCGCATCATCATGGATAACGCTGCACGCTTGCGGATTCAGATAGACACGATCGGTGCGGTCCGGGAAGGTCTGGATACCATCAGTCAGCACATCTTCTTTAGCATCATTCACTTTGTCGATCAGGCGATCGCCAAGTCCACTGACTTTTACTGCCGCAATGTCACCGACGTTGAAATAGGTATGCAGCGCAGAGGTGGTTTCAAATTCACCGTGGGCTTCCAGTTCCATTTCACAGGTGGCACCTACTTTGAAACGGGCCAGCAGGCAGAATTCGTGCGGCCATAGCTGACGCGTTTCAGCGTTGCTTTGCAATTCAAACGTCAGCACCACGCCATTGTCGTCTTCGTTGTGCGCTTTCAGCGTCCATGGCAGGTTGCGGGCAAAACCATGAGAAGGCAGGCCCTGCTGAGCAGCCGGACCAAACCACGGCCAGCAAATTGGTACGCCGCCACGCAGCGCTACGCCGGTTTTAAACGGGGTATTGTTACTTAGCCACAGGACTTCCTCTTCGCCGTTGGGTTTCCAGGAAAGAAGATGTGCGCCCTGCAGTGCGAAAGTTGCTTTAACCTGTGGATGATCGACCACAAGAATCTCAAGTTCATCAAGCTGGCGGCGGGAGAGGACCGGGGTAATTTGTTCGATTACCGGAAGTGCAAAAATTTTATTAATCATTATGCAATCCTTTTTTTTACCCTAAATAATTCGAGTTGCAGGACGGCGGCAAGTGAACGATCCCGATTAGCTTACAGAAGTAAGTGATTCGGGTGAGAGAGCATTGCCAACACACCGGTAACTTGAAGTATGACGGGTATCTTCAGGCAAAAAAAAGAGCGACCTGAGTCGCTCTTACAGATTACTGTTTCATCTCAACTTATTTGGAGATGTGAGCAATCAGGTCCAGAACTTTGTTGGAGTAGCCGGTTTCGTTGTCGTACCAGGATACCAGTTTCACGAAGTTGTCGTTCAGTGCGATACCAGCTTTAGCATCGAACACGGAAGTGCAAACTTCACCGTTGAAATCGGTAGATACTACGTCGTCTTCGGTGTAACCCAGAACGCCTTTCATTGGGCCTTCGGAAGCAGCTTTGATTGCTTTCTTAATTTCTTCGTAAGAAGCAGCTTTTTCCAGACGAACGGTCAGGTCAACAACAGATACGTTCGGGGTAGGAACGCGGAACGCCATACCAGTCAGTTTGCCGTTCAGTTCTGGCAGTACTTTACCTACAGCTTTAGCAGCACCGGTAGAGGACGGGATGATGTTCTGGGATGCGCCGCGGCCGCCGCGCCAGTCTTTGTGAGACGGGCCATCAACGGTTTTCTGAGTAGCGGTGGTCGCGTGAACAGTAGTCATCAGACCTTCGATGATGCCGAAGTTGTCGTTGATAACTTTAGCCAGCGGAGCCAGGCAGTTAGTGGTGCAGGAAGCGTTAGAAACGATGTCCTGACCTTCGTATTTGTCAAAGTTAGCGCCTTTAACAAACATCGGAGTGTTATCTTTGGACGGACCAGTCAGAACCACTTTTTTCGCGCCAGCAGTGATGTGCTTACGAGCGGTTTCATCTGTCAGGAACAGGCCAGTAGCTTCAGCTACTACGTCAACACCAACTTCGTCCCATTTCAGGTTAGCCGGATCACGTTCAGCGGTAACACGGATTTTTTTACCGTTTACGATCAGATGACCGTCTTTCACTTCAACGGTACCGTTGAAACGGCCGTGAGTGGAGTCATATTTCAGCATGTAAGCCATGTAGTCAGCGTCTAACAGGTCGTTGATTGCAACGATCTCGATGTCAGAGCGTTCTTGAGCAGCACGGAAAACAATGCGACCGATACGGCCAAAACCGTTGATACCTACTTTGATAGTCATATATTCCACCAGCTATTTGTTAGTGAATAAAAGGTTGCCTGTAAAATTACAAAAACCTTACGCAGCGTCAAGCGGAATCGTGTCAATCATTGCGACAAATCAATCTGCTGCTTAAGCTTTGCGCAACTGACTCGCCTCACTCTTCCTTTGGGCTTGAAACCACATGGGGTCGGCGGCCCGAATTTTAAAGGGCAATCAAGATAAAAACGTGATTGTGATCACGAATTGCAGGCTGCCATTTCGCACGGATCAAGTTTAGAACAAAAGTTCGCACTCTGGTGTTAATGTTTTGTTAGAATCTGTCTCGCGATGTGAGTTTAGATAAAGCGAGATGTGAGCAAATGGCTAATCAACCTTCTCCAGAAGAACTAAAAAAAAATTTAACCGAAATGCAGTTCTATGTGACGCAGAATCACGGGACAGAACCGCCATTTACCGGGCGTTTGCTGCACAACAAGCGTGACGGAATCTACCACTGTTTGGTCTGTGACAAACCGCTATTTCGTTCCGAGACAAAATATGACTCTGGCTGCGGCTGGCCCAGCTTTTACGAGCCTGTCAGCGCAGAGGCTATCCGTTACATTAAAGATACTTCACACGGTATGCAGCGCATTGAAATCCGCTGTGGTAACTGTGATGCGCACCTGGGGCATGTCTTCCCGGATGGTCCGCAACCTACCGGTGAACGTTACTGCGTTAACTCAGCCTCTTTGAACTTCACCGATGGTGAAAACGGTGAGCAGACCAAAGGCTGAAGAAACGATTCAGCAAATTATTCTACGGAGAGTGGATTTAACATGAATCTTGATGAGATGATCAACAGCATGACGCCGGAAGTTTATCAGCGCTTATCAACTGCCGTTGAACTCGGAAAATGGCCGGATGGCGTGGCGCTAACGGCAGAACAAAAAGAGAACTGCTTACAGCTGGTGATGTTATGGCAGGCGCGAAACAATATTAACGCGCAGCATATGACGATTGATACCAACGGTGAGATGGTGATGAAGAGTAAGCAGCAGTTGAAAGTGGAGTTTGGTATTACGCCCGAACCCATTGCGACGTTTAAATCCTGATTACTCAGGCCCGGCAAACATCTATGTCGGGCCCGCAGTTGAAATTATTTCTTGTTCATCATCGCCTTCAGATCGGCGAACGGATTATATTTCGCTTCGCCCACCGCTTTCTGCGCATCTTCGCCTGCAACCACCGTTGAACCATACTGGTCCGCTTCCGTATATTTGGAGTGTTCGTGATCGTGGCAGTACAGGCACAACATTTCCCAGTTGCTACCATCTTCCGGGTTATTGGAGTGATCGTGATCGATATGGTGTACCGTCAATTCGCGCAAATTTGAATACACGAACTCACGGGAACAACGTCCGCAGACCCAGGGGAAGAGTTTAAGCGCCTTTTCCCGGTAACCGACTTCCAGACGGGCGTAATTTTTAGGGATAAAAGCCATAAAGCTCATGCCTCCAGTAGAAAATGAAAAGCTGCGCCAAAAGCTGGCGCAGCAGAATGCGATAATCATAACCTATTGTGTCAGGCGTTGGGATCAGTGTTTGATGCCTAACGAATCGGCTAACTGCTTAGCCAACTGGTTTTGGTCATCCGCACCGTATTCCCAGAACATGGCGCCTCCCAGCCCCTTGCTCTTGATGTAGTCAGCCTTGATCGCTACCGAGCGCGGGTTTTCATAGGAGAGGGCAAAGAGCGCTTTTCCCTCCACAGACTGCACTGACAGCCACGGCACTTTTGCTTCATCATCCCAATGCTGGCTAAAGCGCTTTTGCGGATCGTTGATCAATTTCGCCACGATATCGTTGTACTTCACATAGGTATCTTTGCTCAGATCGACGCCCAGTGATTTGAACAATTCAATTTGCGCGGGCTCGAAATAGGGCTGGGTAACAGGATTTTTCTGTGCGTCAGGTTTGCTCCAGTCAATGCCTGGCTCAACAGCGCGTTTCGGTACGCGACCATAAAAACCAATGCCCAGGTTCATCTGACTCGCTTTTAGACCGGCAGCAAGATAGTTGTTGACCACAAAATCAGCGCTGTACTTATCCGCCGCGGCGACTGTCGGCCATTGTGTCGAATCGTACAGGTTCGAGTTGAAATACTGCGTACCGTAAGCCATGTCATAGGTCATCAGGTTTATGTAGTCGAGCGATGGCGCAATGGCTTTCACATCCACCCAGCTTTTCGGGCTTTCCGCATTTGCGCCCACGGCGATAGTCAGTAGTTTTTTATGCCCCAATGCGGCGCGGAGCTCTTTTAACAGCGCGGTAAAGTTAGCTCGGTCGGCCGGTTGACTTTCGACCAGTCCCCAGGCACCGTTGACCGGATATTCCCAGTCGAGGTCGATGCCATCAAGGCCATATTTCGCAATTATCTCCTGAGCAGACTGAATAAACACCGCCCGCGATTCTTTCGTTGCTGCCGCACCAGAGAATCCACGTGCCCCCCAACCACCGACGGAAAGCAATACTTTCAGGTTCGGATTTTGTTTACGCAGCTGTGGAATTTTCAGTAAATCATCCTGCACTTTCGGTGAAAGCCAAATCTGATGCAGCTTGCTGGCGTCTTTTAAGGCGTCATTGGTCTCGTCTTTTTCGTTGTTGTAGACAAGGCCAAACGAATAGTTGAGATGGGTTATCTGACGAACATCCAGTTTATTGATGTCACCACCAGGACCGGCAGTGACGTCGCCGCCACCATTGAAGTAGCCAACTGACATCAGTGAACTGGCGGAAACAACGCTGGCGCAAAGCAGGGGTAATGCTGCCAACAAAGGCAATAGTTTCATCGGTGTTCCTCTTTGACATTTAAACAAGCAAACACGCCACGGAAATGGCGTGGCGAAAAAAACAGCACCTGCAGGTTAACAGTTTCATAACAGGAAAAATGCGAAGGTGTTCACGTCATGTTGGCGAAGCGGCAAACCATTTCTGGTAGGTTGTATCGGTTGGGGCAAACATTACTGAGTGTTGACGCAAGTCCTTTTTCTGGCCTACAGATTTGCATACATGCGCAAATTCAATAGGCCGGATAAGGCGTTTTAAAGTATTAGCGCTGGGTTTCCAGCCAGTCATCAAGCGTATACAGCGTTGCGCCCGCTGCGGCCATTTCCATAAACGCCTCTGCACTGTCCTGGGGTTGAATATTGACGCCACGGCAGCCGTCGGTAATAACGCTGACGGTATAACCAAGATCGAGCGCATCCAGAACGGTGAATTTAACGCAATAGTCGCTAGCCAGACCCATGATAATAAGCTCAGCAATACGGTGTTCGAGCAGCCAGGCGTTCAGCGCGGTTGCCTGACGACGACCGTTATCAAAAAACGCACTGTAACTGTCGACCAGCGGGTTCTCGCCCTTGGTGAAGGTTTTCGCTATTGCACGCTGGTTCAGCAGCGGATGCAGGGCCGCCCCTTCGCTGTTTTGCACGCAATGATCGGGCCAGAACGTTTGCGCCAGACCATCCAGTTGTCCCTGACTGTAGGGGGCGACCTGATGCTGGCTGGCAAAACTACCGTGATTAGCCGGATGCCAGTCCAGACTGGCAACAACCGTGTCGCCGCGTAGGGCGCACCAGTCAATCAGACGGTTGGCAATCTCGATTGTGCTATCGCCTTGTGGAACAGCGAGAGCGCCGCCGGCACAAAAGTCATTTTGTAAATCGACCAACAGTAAGGCTCGGGCCATGGGCATAGACTCCTTTATTCGTCCGGGGTGAGCTCGCCGCGCAGATTTTGCGTCATAGCTTCACGAATGCTCTGCACATCCAGTCCCTGACTGAGTAAATAATGCAATTTGGTGAGCGTGGCTTCGACGGTCATATCCGCGCCGCCAATCACGCCAGCGTGGGCGAGGGCATTACCCGTCGCATAGCCACCCATGTTTACCTTGCCGGACATACACTGGGTCAGGTTCACCACCACAATGCCACGTGAGCTCGCATCTTCAAGTTCTTGCAGAAACTCTTTATTTTGCGGTGCATTGCCCACGCCGTAGGAGCGCAAAATTAACGCTTTCACCGGCTGGCGCAGGAAGTTACGCACCACATCAGCGGAGATACCTGGGTAAATGGTGACTACGCCAATCGGTTGTGGAGTAATAGGATGAACAATCAGTTCACCTGCGCCGTGCGGTGCTGGCGGTGTTCCCAGTCGACGGATGTGGATCCCGGCTTCCAGTAGCGGCGCAAGGTTGGGTGAGGCAAAGGCGTCAAAGCCATCGGCGTGCGCTTTAGTGGTACGGTTGCCGCGAAACAGTCGATTGTTGAAAAACAGGGTTACTTCATTGATCGGGTAATTTGCCGCAACGTACAGCGCATTGAGCAGGTTGATTTGCCCGTCTGAACGTAGCTCTGCCAGCGGAATTTGTGACCCTGTCACAATTACCGGTTTACCCAGGTTCTCCAACATAAAAGAGAGCGCTGAAGCCGTAAACGCCATGGTGTCGGTGCCGTGCAGAATGACAAAACCATCGTAATCGTCGTAGTGTGCTTTAATGTCTTCCGCAATATGCTGCCAGTCTTCCGGCGTCATGTCGGAGGAATCCATCAACGGGACGTATTCGTGGATGGTGAAGTCTGGCATCTCCGGGCGGTGGAATTCAGGCATCAATGCCAGTTGACGCTGGAGATGACCAGAAACAGGAATATAACCCTGTTCTGAGCGCTGCATACCAATGGTACCGCCGGTATAGGCAACGTAAATCGATTTCTTTTGCATGACTTTTCTTCTGTCTCAATGAAAACCCCTCTTCATCCCGAAGAGGGGGCAATTGTTAGCGAACGTTGGCGCAGGTCAGGCAAAACGCATATCGGTTTTGCGGATCGTTAAACGCGGCCAGCTTATCGCTTTCCGCTTTAACTGCACTGGCCGCAGAAGCAAGCGGCGCCGGGAGCATGGCCTGAATAGCTTCGGGCAGCATGGCGCGAACGGAGCCTGACATGCTGTCCATTACCATATCGACGAATGTCGGTTCATCCTGATAATACGCAATGTGCCACTGTTTCAGCTTGGCAAGCTCAGCCGCTTTCGCGATGGCGTCGTCAAAATCACCGAGGCTGTCTACCAGTCCGTTGGCTTTCGCATCCTGACCGGTCCAGACGTGACCCTGCGCGATTTTGTCAATCTGCTCAGGGGTTGTCTTACGTGCATCCGCGACCAGCGTGATAAAGCGCTTATAGCCATTTTCAATGCTCAATTGCATCATTTGCTGCACTTCAGGCGGTAACGCTTTGGTGATGGAGATATCCGCCAGCGGGGAAGTGGCCACGCCATCGGTATGTACACCAATGGAATCCAGACTGTTTTCTACGGTGTTGATCACACCAAAGATCCCGATTGAACCGGTTAACGTGCTGGGGTTTGCCACAATGTAACTGGCTGGGGTGGAGATCCAGTAGCCACCGGAGGCCGCCATGCCGCCCATGGACACGACAACCGGTTTACCCGCCGCTTTTGCTGCAGCCAGCTCAGCACGAATGACTTCCGAGGCGCTGACGCTGCCGCCAGGACTGTTCACGCGCAGAACAATAGCTTTCACTTTCGGATCGAGACGCGCTTCGCGGATTTGTGCGGCAGTGGTGTCGCCCCCCACATTTCCTGGGGTTTCTTCACCGTCCATAATCGCGCCGTTCGCAAAGATAACGCCAATGCTGTCTCCGGTATCCGCCGGTGTTTTCAGCGAATAATCGTAATAGCTGACGGCGCGATAGTTTTTATCCGCTTTGCTCCAGCCAAACTGTTTGGTCAGCATTTTTTCGACTTCGGCGCTGGAGGCGAGTGCATCCACCAGTTTGTTGTCGAGCGCATATTTCGCCGTATCTCCATCGACCTTCGTCAAACCGTCCAGCATCGCCTGTGCGCCAGGGAACACCTGCTGAGCTGGGATCTGGCGGTTGGCGGCGACCGTGTCGAGATAGTTCTGCCACAGCTCGCCGATCCAGCGACTGTCGGCTTCACGCGCGGCAGGAGACATATCATCGCGGATAAACGGTTCTACGGCAGACTTATAGGTCCCGACGCGGAATACGTGCGTGGAAACTTTCAGCTTATCGAGCAGGGACTTGTAGTACAGACCGTTGGTGGCAAAGCCGTGCAGATCAACGGAACCCTGCGGAGAGAGGTAAATTTTATTAGCAAAACTGGCGAGGTAATACTGCCCCTGGCTGAAGTTATCGCCCACGGCAAAGACCGGTTTACCGCTGTCGCGGAATTCCCGCAGTGCTTTGCCGATATACTGCATGGAAGGCTGGTCTGCCCCGGCAAAATTTTTCAGATCCATCACGATGCCGGTGATGTTGCGATCATCTTTTGCCTGGCGAATCGTATTCACGATATCGAAAAGGGAGTTTTCCTGCAGACGATCGGAACTGGCGCCAAACAGCTGACGGCCAATAACGCTTAAACGACTGGTGCTCGAAGGCTTATCGACAATCACCCCGGAGATATCCAGCAGCAGCGCGCCTCGCTCAGCGTGTTCGCTGGTGTTGCTGCTGCTGACCTGCATCCAGATGCCCACGCCAACCAACACCAAAAAGATGAAGAACAGGTTAAGCACAAATTCACGGACGAAATTGAGTAATCGCCATGTCCATTTAAAAAATCCGGCAATAAATCGCCACAGGGTTCGCATGTATTCTCCCTACCAATTAACAACACGCCACCCCGAAATCCCGGAGAAAGGCGATAAGATGAGGCTATCGTAATGACCCGACAGGCACTTGTCAGCAGGAATCACCGCCTGTGCTGTAACAAAATCCGCTCACGTGTTAATTTTGTGAACAAATTTCATTGTTGGAGTTAAGCAAATGGATGCACTCGAATTACTTATGACCCGTCGTAGCGCCTCTCGTCTCGTCGAACCGGCCCCGGCAGGAGAACAACTGCAAAATATTCTGCGTGCGGGAATGCGC
This sequence comes from Citrobacter sp. wls826, assembly GCF_005281245.1. Classification (NCBI taxonomy): domain Bacteria; kingdom Pseudomonadati; phylum Pseudomonadota; class Gammaproteobacteria; order Enterobacterales; family Enterobacteriaceae; genus Citrobacter; species Citrobacter sp. wls826. The sequence continues at coordinate 175,611 of NZ_SZWS01000054.1, read as the reverse complement.
GCGCCGGACCACAAAACGCTGCAACCGTGGCAATTCTTTGTCATTGAGGGCGAAGGGCGTGAACGCTTTGCCGCCGTGCTTGAAAAAGGCGCTATTGCATCTGGCAGCGATGAGAAGGCCCAGGAAAAAGCGCGCAGCGCGCCGTTTCGCGCGCCGCTGATTATTACCGTGGTGGCGAAATGTGAAGCAAACGACAAGGTTCCGCTATGGGAACAGGAAATGTCTGCCGGTTGTGCGGTGATGGCCATGCAGATGGCTGCGATTGCCCAGGGCTTTGGCGGTATCTGGCGCAGTGGCGCATTAACCGAAAGTGAGGTCGTCCGCGAAGCGTTTGACTGTCGCCCACAAGATAAAATCGTCGGTTTTCTCTATCTGGGCACACCACAGTTGAAAGCATCCACGACGATTACCCTTGCCGATCCGAGCGCATTCGTCCGTTATTTCTGATATCAACGGCAAAACTGTCTGGATTATGAGCAAAGGCACCCGAATTCAGACAGTCACTCTTACCACATCATGGAATGAGCGCTACCATATCCGGATTGCAATGACAGGAGATGTCCATGAGCGAGCAAGCTATTCGTTTAACGCAATACAGCCACGGAGCCGGTTGCGGTTGTAAAATTTCCCCAAAAGTGCTGGAAACCATCCTGCACAGTGAGCAGGCGAAGTTTGTTGATCCAAACTTACTGGTGGGTAATGAAACCCGCGACGACGCGGCTGTATACGATCTGGGGAACGGCACTAGCGTAATCAGCACCACCGATTTCTTTATGCCGATTGTCGATAATCCGTTTGATTTTGGCCGCATCGCCGCCACCAACGCCATCAGCGATATTTTCGCCATGGGCGGCAAACCGATTATGGCAATTGCTATCCTGGGCTGGCCGCTTGATAAGCTGGCGCCGGAAATCGCCCGCGAAGTAACCGAAGGCGGACGCTTTGCCTGCCGTCAGGCGGGTATCGCGCTGGCGGGGGGGCACTCTATCGATGCCCCTGAGCCTATCTTTGGTCTTGCGGTAACCGGCGTTGTTCCAACTGAACGCGTGAAGAAAAACAGCACCGCCGAGGCGGGATGCAAGCTGTTTTTGACCAAGCCTCTGGGTATTGGTGTCCTGACCACCGCAGAGAAAAAATCGCTGCTGAAGGACGAGCACAAAGGGCTGGCGACGGAAGTAATGTGCCGGATGAACATTGCCGGGGCGGCATTTGCCGATATCGACGGCGTGAAAGCCATGACCGACGTTACCGGTTTTGGGCTGCTGGGGCATCTGAGCGAGATGTGTCAGGGGGCCGGCGTTCAGGCGCAGATCGTCTACCAGGCTATTCCTAAGCTGCCAGGTGTTGAAGAATACATCGCGCAGGGCGCGGTGCCGGGCGGTACCCAGCGTAACTTTGCCAGCTACGGACACCTGATGGGTGAAATGCCGCAGTCGGTTCGCGATTTGCTCTGCGATCCGCAAACTTCCGGTGGTCTGCTGTTAGCGGTAACGCCGGAAGCTGAAGCCGAAGTTAAAGCGGCAGCGGCGCAGTTTGGCATCGACCTCACTGCGATTGGTGAGTTAGTGGAAGCTCGTGGCGGTCGCGCCATGGTTGAGATCCGTTAACTCGATGCGGTTGTTTATTGCCGAAAAACCGAGTCTGGCGCGCGCTATCGCCGATGTGCTGCCGAAGCCGCATCGCAAAGGTGACGGTTTTATCGAGTGCGGAAACGGGCAAGTGGTGACCTGGTGTATTGGTCACCTGCTTGAGCAGGCGCAGCCAGATGCCTACGACAGTCGTTATGCTCGCTGGAGTCTGGTTGATCTGCCGATTGTCCCGGAAAAGTGGCAACTGCAGCCGCGTCCCTCGGTGACCAAACAGCTCAACGTTATTAAGCGATTTTTGCATGAGGCCAGTGAAGTCATTCACGCAGGTGACCCCGATCGTGAAGGACAACTGCTGGTGGATGAAGTGCTGGATTACCTGCAACTGGCCCCTGAAAAGCGCCAGCAGGTGCAACGCTGCCTGATTAACGACCTCAACCCGCAGGCCGTCGAGCGGGCGATTGAGCGTCTGCGCGCCAACAGTGAGTTCATCCCCCTGTGCGTGTCGGCACTGGCGCGAGCGCGGGCGGACTGGCTGTACGGTATCAACATGACGCGCGCTTATACCATTCTGGGGCGTAACGCGGGCTATCAGGGCGTACTTTCGGTCGGGCGCGTGCAAACGCCGGTGCTCGGACTGGTTGTGCGCCGCGATGAAGAGATTGAAAACTTCGTTGCCAAAGACTTCTTCGAGGTGAAAGCGCATATCGTGACGCCCGCCGATGAGCGGTTTACCGCTATCTGGCAGCCGAGCGAAGCGTGTGAGCCGTATCAGGATGAAGAAGGGCGCTTGCTAAACCGCACGTTGGCTGAACACGTGGTAAATCGCATTAACGGTCAGCCGGCGATCGTCACCAGCTATAACGATAAACGGGAATCAGAATCCGCGCCGCTGCCGTTTTCGCTGTCGGCGTTGCAGATTGAAGCGGCGAAACGCTTTGGCTTAAGTGCGCAAAACGTTCTGGATATCTGCCAGAAGCTGTATGAAACCCATAAACTGATCACCTATCCGCGTTCGGATAGCCGTTATCTGCCGGAAGAACACTTTGCCGGACGTCACGCGGTGCTGAACGCGATTAGCGTCCATGCGCCGGATCTGCTTCCGCAACCGGCGGTCAATCCCGATACGCGAAACCGCTGTTGGGATGATAAAAAAGTGGATGCGCACCACGCCATCATTCCAACAGCGCGCAGTTCGTCCATCAACCTGAACGATAATGAAGCGAAGATATACAACCTGATTGCCCGTCAATATCTGATGCAGTTTTGCGCGGATGCGGTATTCAGGAAGTGCGTTATTGAGCTGGATATCGCGAAAGGTAAGTTTGTCGCCAAAGCCCGTTTTCTGGCAGAGGCCGGATGGCGTACGCTGCTTGGCAACAAAGAGCGCGACGAAGATAACGACGGGACGCCGCTGCCGGTGGTGGCAAAAGACGACGAGCTGCTGTGCGAAAAAGGCGAAGTGGTTGAACGACAGACTCAGCCTCCGCGGCACTTTACCGATGCCACGCTGCTGTCAGCGATGACCGGAATCGCGCGCTTTGTGCAGGATAAAGATCTGAAAAAGATCCTGCGCGCAACGGACGGACTGGGAACGGAAGCGACGCGCGCCGGGATTATCGAGCTGCTGTTTAAGCGTGGTTTCCTGGTGAAGAAGGGGCGCTATATCCATTCTACCGATGCCGGAAAAGCGCTGTTTCATTCGCTGCCTGAAATGGCGACGCGCCCGGATATGACCGCGCACTGGGAATCGATCCTGACCCAAATCAGCGAAAAGCAGTGTCGATATCAGGATTTCATGCAGCCGTTGGTGGGGACGCTATATCAACTTATCGATCAGGCGCGCAGCACGCCGGTACGACGCTTCCGTGGTATTGCCGCACCGGGTAGTAGTGGTGTTGACAAGAAAAAGAGCGCGCCGCGTAAACG
>NZ_SZWS01000054.1:166276-172037 GCF_005281245.1 Citrobacter sp. wls826 | reverse complement strand
GAGGCGGGCCTGTAATGCGCTCTTAGGCTGGATAAGGCATGTGTGCCGCATCAAGCCGACGGGAACAATAGATCTGAATTAAATCACACCCTGGCCCAACATCGCGTCGGCAACTTTCACGAATCCCGCGATGTTGGCGCCACGTACGTAGTTGGTTTGCTTGCTTTCGCCGCCGTACTCGACGCAGGCATGGTGAATATCCAGCATGATGTGGTGCAGGCGTGCATCCACTTTCTCCGCTTTCCAGCCCAGACGTGCGGCGTTCTGCGCCATTTCCAGACCGGATGTCGCTACGCCTCCCGCGTTGGCCGCTTTACCCGGCGCGAACAATACACCCGCTTCCAGGAACAGATCGGTGGCCTCGATGGTGGTAGGCATGTTTGCCCCTTCGGCGACAGCCTTCACGCCGTTGGCGATCAGTACACGTGCCGCATCGACATCAAGTTCGTTCTGGGTGGCGCACGGCAGGGCGATATCCACCGGAACCGACCACGGCTGTTGGCCTTCCAGATAGGTCAAGCCAAATTCGCGGGCGTAATCCGCCACGCGGCCGTCGCGGCTGTCTTTGATCGCACACAGACGCGCCAGTTTTTCTTTGGTAAATCCGCTTTCGTCGACCACGGTACCGCTGGAATCGGAGGCTGTGACTACTCGCGCGCCAAACTCCATGGCTTTCTCAATGGCGAATTGCGCCACGTTACCGGAACCAGAGACGGCCACGCGCATGCCTTCAAAGCCCAGGCCATGGCGTTTGAGCATCGCTTCGGTGAAGTACACCAGACCGTAGCCGGTAGCTTCCGGGCGAATCAGGCTGCCGCCGAAAGAGAGACCTTTACCGGTAAAGACGCAGGCGCTGTTGTTGGACAGTTTTTTCATCATCCCGGCCATAAAGCCGACTTCACGACCGCCTACGCCGATATCGCCCGCCGGAACATCGGTATCGGGCCCTAAATGGCGGAACAGTTCGGTCATCAGCGCCTGACAAAAACGCATGATTTCGCCTTCGCTTTTACCTTTCGGATCGAAATCGCTCCCGCCTTTACCCCCGCCCATTGGCAGCGTGGTGAGGGCGTTTTTAAATGTTTGCTCGAAGCCAAGGAATTTCAGGATCGACAGGTTCACGGAAGGGTGGAAACGCATCCCGCCTTTGTATGGGCCAATGGCGGAGCTAAACTGCACGCGCCACGCGCGGTTGACCTGCACCTGATTGCGATCGTCCAGCCAGACGACGCGGAACTGGATCACGCGCTCCGGTTCAACCAGACGTTCCAGCAACGACATCTGACGATAACGCGGGTTTTGCTCGAGGAAGGGCCACAGTGTCGTCATTACCTCACGAACGGCTTGCGCGAACTCGGTCTGATTCGGGTCGCGCTTTTGTACATGGTTAAGGAATGACTCCAGAGAACGTGTCTGATCCATAGATATAAGTACCTCTTATGTATTGATATGGTTATATTTTTGATTTTTGTGTTAAGTGTTTTGCAGTTTTTGACTATAACATCAGCAGTGTGACGGGACGCAAGAAAAAATTAACCGCGCTAAGTAAATTAATATTGCGGCGTGGGTCATAACCAAAAGCGATGATGGCAAGGGCTAAAGTTTCTGCCGGTTTATACCGTTATACTGAGCATAACTGTCAGTCAAAAAGGAAAGAATATGCGCCGTATAATCATGGCAGGAGCGTTGGTACTGGTGTCCAGCGCGACGCTGGCAAATCAGCTTTATCGCCCGGACGTGCAGGTGAATGTCCCGCCGGAAGTGTTCAGTTCCAGCGGTCAGCGGGCGCAACCCTGTAGTCAGTGCTGTATTTATCAGGATCAAAACTACTCAGAAGGGGCGGTGATTAAAGCGGACGGCGTTTTGCTTCAGTGCCAGCGCGATGATAAAACGATCAGCACGAATCCGCTGGTCTGGCGTCGCGTAAAAGGATAAACGCTTCTAATAGCGGGATATCGGCAGGCGCCAGCGGATAACGCAGCGCCTCTTCGGGTGAACACCAGACGATATCCTGATGTTCATACACTTTCAGCTCCCCCTGATATGACGGTACATGCCAGGCATGTAAGTGAATGAGTCGGCCTGAAACCTCGCGTTGATGGCTGGCAATGTAGCGCCCAACGACCGCCTCGATGCCCAACTCTTCACGCAGTTCACGGACCAGCGCCTCTGGCTGACTTTCCCCCGGCTCAACCTTACCGCCAGCAAACTCCCACATACCTGACTGATCCGCATGCTGCGGGCGTTGAGCCAGTAAAATTTTGCCATCACGTTCAATGATAGCGGCGACCACGTCGAGGGTTTTCATTATATTCATCAATATCTAACGGCAGAAAATGACATACTATCGTTATCTTTGTTTTATCTAAAGTATTCAGGAGCCACCGTTGAACGATCCTCAGTCGTGGGTAAAACCGTTAACGCGTATCCCTTCCAGTTTGCAACCGCTCGTTGCTACGCAGAAAAAACATTATGGTGATGTGCTGTATCCCACACGCTGGTGGGGGCGGATGCCGTTCCTGTTCTGGCTGGTGGCGCTGTTTGTCGGGTTTCTGGAGCGTAAAAAGGCGCGCATGTCGCCGGTGATGCGCGCGCTGTTGATGACCCGCGTTTCTCAGGTGTGCCACTGCGCTTTCTGCGTTGACGCCAACAGTTTACGGCTGGCTGAACGCTGCGGCGCGCTGGATAAAGTCTTACAGGTTGCCAACTGGCAAGAATCGACGCTATTTAGCGCAGAAGAACGTGTAGGGCTGGCCTATGCTGATGCGGTCACCGCAACGCCACCACAGGTTGACGATGCGCTGAAAGCGCAGATGAAGCAGTATTTTACCGATGACGCCATTACTGAAATGACCGCGCTGATTGCGTTTCAAAATCTCTCGGCGCGTTTTAATGCCGCTCTCGATATTCCCTCCCAGGGACTGTGCGACAGTTTTAAAGGACGCCCGCATGCTTGACCGCCATCTTCATCCGCGATTAAAACCGCTTTTGCATCGCTGCGTGGGCATCATTGATCAACCGGCGATTACCCCGGACGGACTTACGCTGGTCGGTTTTGCTATTGGCGTGCTGGCGTTGCCATTTCTGGCGTTAGGCTGGTATATGGCGGCGCTGGTGGCTATTGTGCTCAATCGGCTGTTTGACGGGCTGGATGGGGCGCTGGCAAGGCGCAGAGGGCTAACGGACGCGGGAGGATTTCTCGATATCTCGCTCGATTTTCTGTTTTACGCCTTAGTGCCGTTTGGTTTTATTCTTGCTGCACCGGCGCAAAATGCGCTGGCAGGCGGTTGGCTGTTGTTCGCGTTTATTGGCACCGGCAGCAGCTTCCTGGCCTTCGCCGCGCTGGCGGCAAAGCATCAGATTGATAACCCCGGTTATGCGCATAAATCGTTTTATTATCTGGGCGGACTGACCGAAGGAACCGAGACGATTTTGCTGTTTGTGTTGGGATGTCTGTTCCCGGAATATTTTGCCGTAATGGCGTGGGTCTTTGGCGCGCTGTGCTGGATGACGACGTTCACCCGGATCTGGAGCGGATATCTGACGCTGAAAGCGGTCCAGCGTCAGGCGTAACGCAGTGCGTTGCCGGATGCGCTTCGCTTATTCGGCCTACAACGATGGTTTATGTAGGCTGGGTAAAGCGTTCTCGCTGCATCCGGCAACAATGACAATCTTACTTGCTGGCGTCCGGACCCCGTTCACCGCTGGCGATCGGGTTTTTCGGAGAGCTGCTCCACTCATACCAGCCGCCGTCGTAGACGGAGACGTTTTTCCAGCCCATTGCGCGGGCATACATAAACGTTTCCGAAGCACGCCAGCCGGTACCACAATAGAATGAGACCTGTTGCTGTGGCAGGATATTCCATTGCTTCCACATGGCGGCGATGTCATCGGCGCTGCGCATGGTGCCATCCGGATTATGGAAATCTTCCATGTGGGTGGAGTCGCTGCCTGCATGGCCCCAACGCGCCCCTGCGATCTCACCTTTTGGCTTAATGTAGCTATAGCCGCTGGTCGTACCGATAAATTCCGGCCATGAACGAATGCTCACCAAAGACGCATCCTGGCGATGCAGCAGACCGCGAGCCTGTTCCATATCCAGCATCAGTTGCGGTTGGGCAGGGATCGTCACGCCGAAATCAGGTTCAGGCTTCACCGTTGGTGCAGTACCGCGTTCGACCGGTAAACCTGAGTCAGACCAGGTCTGCCAGCCGCCGTCGAGCAGACGAACATCTTTCACACCTGCATACAGCATAATTTGCGCCACGCGCGCGGCGGCGTAGACATCGCGGCCGTATAAAATCACCGTGGTGTCGTGGCGGATGCCGTGTTTCGCCAGCATCGCTTTGAGCTGCGCGTCGGACACTTTATTCCACAGCGGTTCGCTTTCGACTTCGTTGGTATCAATGTAGCCCGCGCCAGGGATATGGCTGAGCAGATACAACTTCGGCGCGCCCCAGGCGGCTTCAATCACTTTCCAGTCACCGGCCGGTTTGGCGGTCACCTCTTTACCCTGCTGAAGGTCGTGCAGCCACTGCGGGTAAACCAACTGTTCGAAGTGCGGCAGACGTTGCAGGCGGGCAGGGTCCGTAAGCGCATCGCTGAGGGTTGAGATAGCGTTAAAGCCGACTTTCTGCAGGCGGGATTTGACGGCCTGCATGTCAGTATCGCTGCCATACAATGCCACCGGCGCGTCGGTTTTCAGGTGATGTGCCTTAACCCAGGCGCTGAGTTGTTCATCATTCATCTTGTCGAGCCAGGCGGCAGACAGGTTCAGTGCGGAAGGCTCGTGTCCTGAAGGGCCATTAAGCGATTGCGGCCAGCCGTTGTAAAAAGCGCTCTGACGGGTATCGATCGCCGCGCCTTGCTTTTGCTGTAACTGGTTGAGGGTGAGCGTCTGTGCTGTTTCAGCAGCCCAGGAAGAAGCGCAAGCGAGCCCTAAAGCCAGTGCCAGCGCGGTCATTTGAGAAACACGTTTCATCGAATAGCCCGACGTTGAAAAAGAGGACGACATTCTGTGCCGCCAGTTAAGTAAAAACCTTGCGTTAACGCAGCATATCGCCACATTCACGCCCAGTTTTCCATCTGTAATACGCGACCTGCTGGCGGAACGTCCTGCGCATCGTGGGTAACCTGGACCACCGGAATACCCAGTTTACGTACCTCGGTGAAGACCCACTGGCGAAAGGTATCGCGCAGCGACGCATCCAGCCTGTTAAAGGGTTCATCGAGTAACAGCGCCTGGGGTTGCGCCAGCAGCGCGCGAAGCAGGGCGACACGCGAGCGTTGCCCGCCGGAGAGCGAAGCCGGATCGCGTGAATAAAATCCTGCCAGGCCCGCGCGTGCGAGGGCGCTTTCCACCTCATGGCGTCTGGCGGGACCTTGCACGCTGGCGGGTAAGGCCAGCAGTAAATTCTGCCCAACGCTGAAATGGTCAAACAGCAGCGCATCCTGAAACAGAATGCCAATCTGGCGCTGCGCGGTAGGCAGTGTGTCTACGCGCTGTTCGTTGAGCCACAGTTCGCCTGACGCCTGAAACTGAGGAGACAACGCCCCGATCATCCACGAAAATAACGAAGACTTACCGCTGCCGGAAGGTCCCATAATGGTGACAATGTCACTTTTATTAACCTGGAAATTAACGTCCTTCAGTAGCGCTGTCGTACCCTGGTACAACGAAACGCCTTGTACAGTGAGCATTAGCGGAGTCCTTGTCGAAAGCGGCCAATCCACGCAGCGAGAAACGCCGCCAGTGCGAAAA
>NZ_SZWS01000054.1:164881-166225 GCF_005281245.1 Citrobacter sp. wls826 | reverse complement strand
CCATAGCGCCTGGGTTGCCAGAATGGCGGCGCTACCGCCGCTGCTTAATGCCACCGCTTCGGTGGTCAGCGTGGGATAGCGCCCGGCGCCTAACCACAGCGTCGGCATATACTGGGCGATACTGACTGAGAACCCTACCGTGAAGGCAACCAGCGCCGGGCGCGCCAGCTGCGGACATTTTACTTGCCAGAATATGCGCCCCCGGGTCCAACCCAGCGTTTGCGCAATCAAAATCAATCGTGGGTCAATGCGTCGCCACGCCGGTTTGAGCACAAACAGCATCCATGGCATCACCCACAGCAGGTGTCCCCAGACAATGGTTATCATCAGCCCATCCTGTCCGGCATATAACGCCAACAGATACTGTCCAGTTACCAGCGGCAGCGCAGGCAAAATGAGCGGTAGCCAGACCCAACGGTGTCCGGTTTGCGGACCCCATTCCAGCCAGGCAAAAAGTATCAGCAGCGCCAGCACGCTGGAGAGAAGCCCCAGTTGTAGGCTATTGCTGAGCGCCTCGCTATTTAGCGACGAATAGCTGGCGATCAGCGCCAGAACCAGCGCGCACACCACACCGCCAAAGGGTAAAAGTTGTACCAGCGAGCGGCCGATTGTACAGGATGAAAAACGCAGGCGTTCCCCGTTTACTGCGGGAATAGTGCGTTGCCAGGCGCGCCAGAGCAGATACCCCGCCAGCGCGATGATGAGTAGCAGCAGTACCAGCAGCAGGCTGGCGAGTGCTCCTTTAGCCTGTTGCTCGGCATCGCCCTGACTGAGCCATTGCCAGCTCAACACGGCAAGCGTTGGTGGGTTTCCGGGACCAAGGACGATTGCTACATCCACTACCGAGAGCGACCAGGCGACAATCGCCAGCATGGCTTTGCCTAACGCGGGGGCGAGAGAGGGCAGAACCAGCCAGTTCAGGCATTGCAGTCGGCTGTAACCCAGCGAATCCAGGACGATAACCTGCTGCGAAAGCTGTTTTTCACTCAGCAGAGCTGAGAGGATCCATAACAAAAAGGCACTCTCTTTTACCGCCAGCGTCACGCCAAGCCCAATGCCGTAGCGGTCAGGCTGGGGGCTGAGGAACGGGAGCCATTGCCAGAGCATGCCGCCTTCGGCAAAAACCAACAGCACGCTGGTGGCGAAGGCAACGTGCGGAATCGCCAGCAGCCACGGAAGACGCGTGCACAGACGCGCCCAGCCTGCGCCGGACCATAAGGCGAGGATCGCCAGCAGGGCGATGATCAGCGCGCCGCCAGCCGCGAGGCTTACGGAAACCAGCGTTGCCAGTAACGCCTGCGGGAGTTGAGGATCGCTAAATAGCGCCAGCCAGTTTCTGGTACT
>NZ_SZWS01000054.1:158121-164785 GCF_005281245.1 Citrobacter sp. wls826 | reverse complement strand
AGAATTTCTGCAGGCTGACTGCTTCTTGTCACCTGATTCCAACAATGATTGCTATTCCAGAGCGTTTACCCATGCAGCATGCGGTTCTGGCAGTACGGCAGGGAGCCCTTGTGGGATCCGCGCCAGCAGCGCATTACGCTGGTCGACAGGCAATTTTTGTGGATCAAGCACCGAAGGATCTCCCCAGACAGACGGGTCGGCTTTACGCAGCTGCGCTTCGGGTGAAAGCAGGAAATTTGCCACGACTTTCGCTCCGGCGCTGGCGCGCGCATTCGCTGGAATGGTGACAAAATGCACGTTGCCGAGCATGCCCTGTGAGAAACCAAAACTATAGCTGCTTTTGGGTAATTCACCGCTGGCCACTTTTTGCTGCGCGTGGGCAGGATTAAAGGTCATTGATAAACGCAGGGTGCCACCGTTGAGCAGCGCATCCATTCGCGCGGGCGTGGGCGGAAAATCTTTACCTTCGCGCCACAGGGCAGGATGCAAAGCATCAAGGTAATGCCACAATGGAGCGGTAACATCGGCGAATGTGGACGCATCTGGCGCTATTTTCAGCGCTTGCGGCTTGTTGGTGAGCGAAATTAACAACTGCTCAAGAAAAGCCGTTCCGGTAAAGTCTGGCGGACGCGGATAGGTCACCGTGCCAGGGTGCGCCTGGGCAAACTCAAGCAGTGCCTGCGGGGATTGCGGCGGCTGCGCGGTGAGATCGTGCCTGGTAATAAATGTGAGCTGTGCGCCGCCCCACGGTGATTCAGCCCCCTCCGTTGGAATGGAAAAGTCTTCGTTCACCGGTTTCTGGGTATCAACATAGCGCCAGTTAGGCAGCGTTTGCGCCCACTGGGTCTGTAGCAGCCCGGCTTCTTTCAGCGTGCGGAAATTTTCGCCGTTCACCCACAGTAAATCGACCGAGCCACCGGTTTTTCGCCCGGATGCCGCTTCCGTCTGGATACGTTTTACGGCGTCGGCGGCATCCGCCAGGCGTACGATTTTCAGGTTAATGGCATAGTGCGTTTTCATCTCGCCGCTAACCCAGTCGAGATACTGGTTAACTGCGTTGTCGCCACCCCAGGCGTTGAACCACACCGTCTGACCGCGGGCGTCATTTTTGATTTGCTGCCAACTGGTGTCCTCGGCGAAAGCCGCCAGCGGAGAGAGCAGCAAACTCAGGCACAATAAGCAGTAACGCATAATATCTCCATTGCTAAAAATGGGGGAAAGACTCAGGTCTTTTTCCGTTGATGCTCAAGATAAAGGCTTCTGGCCACGGCAATCACCACGCTCAGAGCGAACAGGATGAACAGGCCGGTAACAAACCAAAATGTGCCGCCGGTTAACAGGCTACCAGCCCATGAATAAACGATAGTGGCCGGTAACTGACCGATGCCGGTGGCGATGAAGAAATGGCGAAAACGAATCGAGGTCAGGCCTGCTGCGTAGCTTACCGGGTCGAACGGCACAAAAGGTAACAGGCGACAGACAAGAATTGTGTGCTTGCCATAGCGCTCGAAAAAAGTGTCCATGTTGTTCAGCACCGTTTTTCCGGTCAGTTTTTCCACCGCGCTGCGACCTAAAACGCGGGCAATAAAAAAGCACAGCGCCGCGCCTGCCATCGCGCTGCTCCAGGACAGAACGCCGCCCCAAAATGCACCAAACAGCGAGGCATTGGCAAAGGTGATCACAAAGGCGGGAAGCGGTGCAACGATGGCCTGTAAGATCATCAGGAAGAACGACACGACAGCCGCCTGGGTTCCGTAAGAACGAATGAAGTTCTCAAGAGCATGCTGATCGAGCGTGGTAAATGCCGCCAGGCTGGCGTGAAGAAAATCACTCACGCCAGGTATCCACGCCCACGCCATCAGAGCGAGCAGCAGCAGGGCAAGCAAGCTTATACGGTAATAGCGTGTCCGCCGCGCTTTATTCATCTTGATCATTTACCCGCGTACTCGTGACCGGGCGCCGGATCGACATGTTTATGTCGCGCCCAGGCTTTGGCGGCCTGAACGAGGACGAATAGCGCCAGCCCCGCAACGCTGAGCTTACCGATAAATGCCCAGCTAATCCCTTCGCTGGCCAGTTCGTGCGACATCAGCGTATAGATAAAGATGCCGGGCAAGGTGGTTAGCGCAGATATCACGGTAAATGACCAGAACGGAATGGCCGTCAGCCCATAGGCATAGTTTTGAATGTTATAGGGGAACAGTGGCACGAGCCGGGTCAGGATCAGAAAGTCTACTCCGCTATGGGCAATGCCTTTTTCGATAGCCTGAAACGTTGCCGTGTGGCCAACGTATTTCAGCAGTAATTCCCGGCCAAGCCAGCGAGCCAGCATAAATGACAGCGCCGAAGCCATGGTTGCCGCCACTAACGAGATAAGCGTCCCTGTCACCGGGCCAAACAGCACACCGCCGACGATCACCAGGATGCTGCCAGGGATCAGACACAGCGCGGCAACTATAAACAGCAGGATATAAAGGGTATAGCCGAACAGGCCGCTTTGGCCGATGACATCTTGTAAATGATGGAAATTGGTGATCAGATCGGTCAGACCGTAATGATGGAAAACTCCCGCCAGAACGCAGAACAATACCGCAACAATTAGCAGCCGGTATTCTGCGTTATGCGAACTTCTTTTTCATGGGGGTTCTCCTGTAAAACCGAATGCAATGTAGCGTTTTCGTCAGCGAAAAGTGCGCGCGAAGATATAATAAATTTCCGGCCGCAACAATGTATTACCGTGGCTTTATTGATTTTGCACAGAATAAACAGACTCTCCAGGTCTGGCCCGGAGAGTGAAAATACGCAGACGATCAGACGCGGAATTTAGCCCATACAGGCGCATGGTCGGACGGCTTTTCCATGCTGCGGATTTCATAGTCGATGCCGGTTTCTTCGCAGCGCTCCGCCAGCGGTTTGCTCGCCAGCAGCAAATCGATACGCAGGCCACGGTTATCGTCAAAGCCTTTTGAGCGGTAATCAAACCACGAGAACTGGTCGTTCTTTTCAGGCCAGGCGTGACGGTAGGTATCTACCAGGCCCCAGCCCAGCAGACGCTCCATCCACTCGCGCTCTTCTGGCAGGAAGGAACATTTGCCGGTGCGCAGCCAGCGTTTACGGTTCTCTTCGCCAATACCGATATCGAGGTCGGTTGGGCTGATATTCATATCGCCCATGATCAATACCGGATTGTCGCGCTTCAGTTCAGTCTCCAGATAGTTTTGTAGGTTCTGATAAAACGCGGCTTTGGCCGGGAACTTGGTTTCATGGTCACGGCTTTCGCCCTGCGGGAAATAGCCGTTAATCACCGTGATGCTGCCCAGAGGCGACGGAATTTCCGCCATGATGATACGGCGCTGCGCTTCTTCGCCATCACCCGGGAAGCCACGACGCACCGCAATCGGTGTTTCTTTCGTTAATAGTGCTACGCCGTAATGGCCTTTCTGACCGTGATAAAAGACGTTATAACCCAGCTTTGCTACCTCTTCGAGAGGGAACATATCGTCGTGGACTTTTGTCTCCTGTAAGCCAATAACATCCGGTTGGTGTTTTTCGACAATGGCTGCCAGTTGATGGGGACGGGCACGCAGGCCGTTGATATTAAAAGAGACAAATTTCATAGTCGCTGCCACTTTGCAAGATGAATAGTGCAAGGATGGTAGCAGAATTTCTGCAGGCTGACTGCTTCTTGTCACCTGATTCCAACAATGATTGCTAATGGTGTTAACGATGGAGCAAAAACTGCACCGTTTTGGCGCGTAGAGCGTCGGAATAGAGCAATAATTTCCGATAAATTTCGTATACGATCACAATTCCAGAATTATATTTGGCGACTGAATAAAATTGCGTTTTTTCCTCTGTTTAGTCATCTGGTACGCAAACATATTCACTTTATATGCACATACAGTGAATATCGTCAGGTTGTAACTCGTTGATATTCCGTCACCGCCCTCCGTTTATGCACTTTTTTCGCTGGCTGGCACGAAGCCTGCAATCTACATTTACACCGCAAACACTATATTTATTAACATATAAATAACCTTTTATTTACCGTTGAGGTCGCTATGTCTCTGTCAATTACGCGTGAAAATTTTGATGAATGGATGATGCCCGTATACGCTCCGGCCCCTTTTATTCCGGTGCGTGGCGAAGGTTCACGTCTGTGGGATCAGCAGGGTAAAGAGTATATCGATTTCGCGGGAGGCATTGCGGTTAACGCACTGGGTCATGCACATCCGGCATTGCGCGAGGCATTAAACGACCAGGCGAGCAAATTCTGGCATACGGGAAATGGCTACACCAACGAGCCGGTGCTGCGCCTGGCGAAAAAGCTGATTGATGCCACTTTTGCCGAGCGCATTTTCTTCTGTAACTCTGGCGCAGAAGCTAACGAAGCGGCATTAAAATTGGCACGTAAATATGCCCACGATCGTTTTGGTAGCCAGAAGAGCGGCATTGTGGCTTTTAAAAATGCTTTCCATGGTCGCACGCTGTTTACCGTCAGCGCCGGAGGACAGCCCGCCTATTCACAGGACTTCGCGCCGCTGCCGCCGGATATCCGCCATGCCGTGTATAACGATCTCGACTCTGCCAGCCAACTGATTGATGACAACACCTGTGCGGTTATTGTGGAGCCGGTGCAGGGGGAAGGCGGCGTAGTGCCGGCAACAAACGCCTTTTTGCAGGGGCTGCGTGAATTATGCGATCGCCATAATGCGCTGTTGATTTTTGATGAAGTTCAGACCGGAGTTGGTCGTACCGGCGAACTGTATGCCTACATGCACTACGGCGTTACGCCGGACCTGCTGACGACAGCGAAAGCGCTGGGCGGCGGTTTCCCCATCGGCGCACTGCTGGTGACAGAGCGTTGCGCCAGTGTGATGACGGTCGGTACGCACGGTACAACCTACGGCGGAAACCCGCTGGCTACTGCGGTGGCGGGAAAACTGCTGGAAATTGTTAACACGCCGGAAGTGCTTAACGGAGTGAAACAGCGCCACGACTGGTTTGTGGAGCGTATTAACGCCATTAACGAACGTTTTGGACTGTTTAGTGAAATTCGTGGACTCGGACTGCTGATTGGCTGTGTGCTAAACGCGGAATTTGCCGGGAAAGCAAAACTCATCTCGCAAGAAGCGGCCGTTGCCGGAGTGATGGTGCTGATTGCTGGCGCTAATGTGGTGCGGTTTGCGCCAGCGTTAAACGTCAGCGAAGAAGAAATCGCCACCGGACTGGATCGCTTTGCGCTGGCCTGCGAACGCATTAAAGCAGGAGGTTCATCATGATGGTGATTCGTCCCATTGAACGCGCTGATATCACCGCGCTGATGCAGCTTGCCAGTAAGACCGGCGGCGGGTTGACATCGCTACCGGCGAATGAAGCTACGCTGATGGCGCGTATCGAACGTTCGCTACAAACCTGGCGCGGTGAGTTGCCCAAAAGTGAGCAGGGATATGTGTTTGTGCTTGAAGACAGCGCCAGCGGAACCGTGGCAGGGATTTGCGCCATTGAGGTGGCGGTGGGGCTTAACGATCCCTGGTACAACTACCGGGTCGGTACACTGGTGCACGCCTCGAAAGAGCTGAACGTGTATAACGCGCTGCCGACACTGTTTCTGAGTAACGATCACACGGGCAGTAGCGAACTTTGTTCTCTGTTTCTCGATCCGGACTGGCGTAAAGAAGGCAACGGCTATTTGTTGTCGAAGTCGCGCTTTATGTTTATGGCGGCCTTTCGTGACCGGTTCAATGAGAAGGTCGTGGCCGAGATGCGCGGCGTGATCGATGAACACGGCTACTCTCCGTTTTGGCAAAGCCTCGGCAAACGTTTTTTCTCAATGGAGTTCAGCCGGGCGGATTTTCTCTGCGGAACCGGGCAAAAAGCCTTTATTGCTGAACTGATGCCTAAGCATCCGATTTATACCCATTTCCTGTCTGACGAAGCGCAAAGCGTGATTGGTCAGGTGCATCCGCAAACGGCTCCTGCGCGGGCGGTGCTGGAGAAAGAAGGATTTCGCTACCGCAACTACGTCGATATTTTCGACGGCGGACCGACCCTGGAGTGCGATATTGACCGGGTACGGGCTATCCGTAAGAGCAGGCTGGTGGAGGTGGCTGAAGGGCAGCCTGCGCCGGGCGACTATCCTGCTTGTCTGGTTGCCAATGAAAATTATCAAAACTTCCGCGTCATGTTGGTTCGTGCCGACCCGGATACTCAGCGTCTGGTGCTGACGGCGGCGCAACTGGACGCCCTGAAATGTCACGCGGGCGACCATGTACGTTTTGTGCGTCTTTGTGCAGAGGAGAAAACAGCATGACATTATGGATAAACGGCGACTGGGTGACGGGGCTGGGCGAGCGTCGGGTGAAAACCAATCCCGTAAGCGGTGATGTGCTGTGGCAGGGGAATGATGCCGATGCAGCACAGGTGGCGCAGGCGTGCCGGGCCGCGCGCGCAGCCTTTGCCAGTTGGGCTAAACAGCCCTTTGGCGCACGCCAGGCCATTGTTGAAAAATTTGCCTCATTGCTGGAAAGCAATAAAGCCGAACTCACACAGATTATCGCCCGGGAAACCGGCAAACCCCGTTGGGAAGCCGCTACGGAACTGACGGCGATGATCAATAAAATTGCCATCTCCGTGAAAGCCTGGCATGCGCGTACTGGAGAGC
>NZ_SZWS01000054.1:153790-158033 GCF_005281245.1 Citrobacter sp. wls826 | reverse complement strand
CGCCATCGCCCGCACGGCGTGCTGGCGGTTTTTGGCCCGTATAACTTCCCTGGCCATTTACCCAATGGTCATATTGTTCCGGCACTGCTGGCAGGCAACACATTGATTTTCAAACCCAGCGAGCTGACGCCGTGGACCGGTGAAGCCGTGACAAAGCTGTGGGAGCAGGCGGGATTGCCGCCGGGTGTGCTGAACCTGGTGCAGGGCGGTCGCGATACGGGGCAGGCGCTGAGCGGGCAGGACGATCTCGATGGCCTGCTGTTTACCGGCAGTGCCAATACTGGTTATCAACTGCATCGACAGCTATCCGGCCAGCCGGAAAAAATCCTCGCTCTGGAGATGGGGGGCAACAACCCGCTGATTATTGAGAACCCGGAAGATATTGATGCCGCAGTGCATCTGACTATTCAATCCGCGTTTGTCACCGCCGGACAGCGTTGTACCTGCGCCCGTCGCCTGTTAGTTAAAAAAGGCGCGCAGGGGGATGCGTTCCTGACGCGTCTGGTGGACGTCAGCCAGCGTTTAATGCCCGGCAACTGGGATGCAGAACCGCAGCCATTTATTGGCGGGCTGATTTCCGAACAGGCCGCGCGGCATGTCTATGATGCCTGGCAGCGTCTGGAGTCGTTAGGAGGCCGGACGCTGTTAGCGCCACGTCTGGTGCAAGCCGGAACGTCACTGCTCACCCCAGGGATCATCGAACTGACCGGGGCAGCGAACGTACCCGATGAAGAGGTCTTTGGACCGCTGCTTGGCGTCTGGCGTTATGACAGCTTTGATGACGCAATTCGTATGGCGAACAACACCCGCTTTGGATTGTCGTGTGGGTTGGTTTCCCCCGATCGCAGCCAGTTTGATCAACTGCTGCTTGAGGCGCGGGCCGGGATCGTCAACTGGAATAAGCCGTTAACCGGCGCGGCGAGTACAGCGCCGTTTGGGGGCGTTGGCGCTTCCGGGAACCATCGCGCCAGCGCGTGGTATGCCGCAGATTATTGCGCCTGGCCGATGGCAAGTCTGGAATCACCGGCCCTAACGCTGCCAACGACGCTTAGCCCCGGCCTGGATTTTTCTCGCGAGGATAAGCTATGAAAGCCCGTGAGGTAAATTTTGATGGTCTGGTGGGGCTGACCCACCACTATGCGGGGCTGTCATTTGGTAATGAGGCCTCAACCAAACATCGTTTTCAGGTATCGAACCCGCGTCTGGCGGCGAAGCAGGGTCTGCTAAAGATGAAAGCGCTGGCGGATGCGGGATTTCCCCAGGCGGTGATCCCGCCTCATGAGCGGCCGTATATTCCGGTGCTGCGTCAGTTGGGCTTTACCGGCCGCGACGAACAGATACTGGAGAACGTGGCGCGTCAGGCGCCTCACTGGCTCTCCAGCGCCAGCTCCGCATCGTCTATGTGGGTGGCGAATGCGGCAACGGTCTGCCCTTCAGCCGATGCGCTGGACGGGAAAGTGCATCTGACGGTGGCGAATCTGAATAATAAGTTTCACCGTTCGCTGGAAGCGCCGACCACCGAAGCGTTGCTACGGGCGATTTTCCGTGATGAGAATAGTTTTACGGTCCACGGCGCGTTACCCCAGGTTGCGCTATTCGGTGATGAAGGTGCGGCAAACCATAACCGCCTCGGCGGGGATTACGGCGACCCTGGCGTACAGCTGTTTGTTTACGGTCGTGAAGAAGGGAATGCGTCCCATCCGAAGCGCTATCCGGCGAGGCAATCCCGTGAGGCCAGCGAGGCGGTCGCCCGACTGAATCAGGTTAACCCGCATCAGCGCATTTTTGCCCAACAAAACCCGGACGTTATCGATCTTGGCGTGTTTCATAACGATGTGATTGCGGTGTCGAATCGCCAGGTACTGTTTTGTCATCAGCTGGCGTTTGTCAGACAGCAGGCGTTGTTCGATCAGTTACGCAGTCAGGTGGCAGGTTTTACCCCGCTGGAAGTCCCGGCTGCGGAAGTGTCGGTGCAGGATGCGGTGACTACCTATCTGTTTAACAGCCAGTTACTGAGCCGTGATGACGGTTCGATGATGCTGGTCCTGCCGCAGGAGTGTCGGGAGCATGCGGGCGTGTGGCGGTATTTGAACCGTCTGCTCGAGGAAGACAATCCGATCGATGACCTGCAGGTATTCGATCTGCGTGAAAGTATGTCCAACGGCGGCGGTCCGGCATGTCTGCGCCTGAGAGTGGTGCTTACGCCACAGGAGCTGCAGGCCGTAAATCCGGCGGTTATCATGAACGATACGCTGTTTAACACGCTGAATAATTGGGTCGACCGTTACTATCGCGATCGTCTTACCGCCGCCGACCTTGCCGACCCGCAGCTGTTGCGTGAGGGGCGTGAAGCGCTGGATACGTTGACGCAATTGCTCAACCTCGGCTCTGTGTATCCCTTCCAGCAGGAGAGGACCAGCCATGGATAATTTTCTGGCCCAGACGCTGGCAGGGATAACCCCCGAGACAACCGAGGGCACAGCTCGCGGCTTTTCCTGGCAGTGGATTGGTCATGGGATTCTGGAGCTGACGCCGGACACTCCGGCGGAATATTCGCTGGTGCTGTCTGCGGGGATCCACGGTAATGAAACGGCCCCGGTAGAGATACTTGATTCAATTCTCTCCAGGCTGTTTAGCGGTGAACTAACGCTGACATGGCGGCTGCTGGTGATTCTGGGGAACCCGCAGGCGCTGGCGGCGGGACAACGTTATTGTCATAGCGACCTGAACCGTATGTTTGGCGGCCGTTGGCAGATTTTTGCCGCGAGTGAAGAAACGCACCGAGCTCATCAGCTTGAGCTGTGTCTGGAGGATTTTTATTCGCGGGCGAAAGAGCCAGTCCGTTGGCATCTGGATCTGCACACCGCGATTCGCGGCTCGCAGCATCTGCGCTTTGGCGTGTTGCCACAACGCAACGTTGCCTGGGACGAAGATTTTTTGGGATGGCTGGGAGAGGCAGGGCTGGAGGCGCTGGTTTTCCATCAGACACCTGGCGGCACGTTCACCCATTTTAGCGCTGAACATTTTGGCGCGCTGGCCTGCACGCTGGAACTGGGTAAAGCGCTGCCGTTTGGACAAAACGATCTGACTCAGTTTGCGCAGACGGCAGATGCGCTGGCGAAGCTGCTAAAGGGCGAGCGAATGTCACCGGGAGAAACATCTCCGCTGCGTTACCGCGTGGTGTCGCAAATCACGCGGCGTAGCGACGATTTCATTCTTCACATGGATAACCAGACGCTCAACTTTACCCCTTTTACAGAGGGCACCTTGCTGGCGCAGGACGGTGATGAACGTTTTACCGTCACCCATGATGTTGAATACGTTCTTTTTCCAAATCCAAACGTGGCCTGTGGTTTACGTGCAGGATTGATGCTCGAAAAATTGTGACAAATATATATGCCCTTTTGGTTTATCCCTAAGGGCTTATTTTTGCGTGCTGTTTTTATTTATTACGGATTATTCCTGGTGAATTGCTTTCTTAATAATCAGGGATGAGGTATAGTTCTTCATAATCCCTTCAAAATCATCCCGTTGTAATTTTTCATTGCAACTCTGCGCAATTTATTCTTTTTTTCTCCATAATTGATGAAAGTTTGTTTTTTACACTTTCATTGTTTTACCGTTGCTCTGATTAATTGACGCTTAAGCCGGTAAAGTTAATCTCGTCAACACGACATCACATTGCATAAGAGTCGCATGAGTGTCGTAAAAATAACTGAAAGAAAGGATAGAAATTATGCGTAAACTGACTGCTCTGTTTGTTGCCTCTACCCTGGCGCTGGGCGCTGCTAACCTGGCCCACGCCGCTGACACGACAACAGCTGCGCCAGCTGATGCCAAACCAATGATGCACCACAACGGTAAGTTTGCCCCGCATCATGACATGATGTTTAAAGACCTGAACCTGACCGATGCGCAGAAACAGCAGATTCGCGAGATCATGAAAGGTCAGCGTGATCAGATGAAACGTCCGCCGCTGGAAGAGCGCCGCGCAATGCACGACATCATCGCCAGCGATAGCTTTGATAAAGCGAAAGCGGAAGCGCAGATTGCGAAGATGGAAGAACAGCGCAAAGCCAACATGCTGGCGCACATGGAAACCCAGAACAAGATTTACAACATTCTGACCCCGGAACAGAAAAAGCAGTTTAATGCCAATTTTGAGAAGCGTCTGACAGAACGTGCCGCGCAGAAGGGTAAAATGCCGCAAGCTGCTGAGTAATCGTTCAGCGTCTACACTATA
>NZ_SZWS01000054.1:144961-153676 GCF_005281245.1 Citrobacter sp. wls826 | reverse complement strand
GGCGGTTTTTTCTTTGCTGCCTCTTGCACCGCGCTTGTGACACGTTATTCTCCTCAAGCCCGCGAAAATTCCATCTGGAGGGCGCGTTGTTCTTTTTTGCAAAACACCGGGTTCATCGCTAAGGCAAATCAACTCTGCTGCCGATAACAATAATCTGCAGGGTGAACATAACAATGATGATTTATGGCTGCCTGTTTACGGTGGGCTGCCGTGCTGCGCCTTTCTGGAGGGATGATGGAATACTTTGATATCCGCAAAATGCCGGTCAATCTGTGGCGAAATGGTGCGGGAGAAACGCGTGAGATTTGCTGTTTTCCGCCAGCAACACGAGATTTTCACTGGCGGGCGAGTATCGCCTCCATCGCAGCGAATGGAGAGTTTTCTCTTTTTCCTGGCGTAGAACGCGTGATTACCCTGCTGGAAGGCGGAGAAGTGACGCTGGAAGAGCCGAACACCTTCACGCATACCCTGAAACAGCATCAGCCTTTTACCTTTGCCGGTGACAAGGTGGTAAAAGCGAAGCTGACGGAAGGGCAGATGTCGATGGATTTTAATATCATGACCCGACGGGATGTCTGCCAGGCAAAAGTCAGAGTTGCCGATCGCACCTTTACGACCTTTGGTTCGCGCGGCGGCGTGGTGTTTGTTATCAGCGGAGCCTGGCAACTGGGTGATAAGTTGTTGACCGTCGATCAGGGTGCAAGCTGGCACGACGGTAAACACACGTTACGACTGCTGGAGCGCGAGGGGAAACTGCTGTTCAGCGAGATTAACTGGATGCCGGGGCATTCTCCGGACTCAGTTCAATAATGTCATATTGACCAGACAGAATTGGCCGGCAGAGAATTTTGTAGCCATCTTGATCAAAGCCGGCCGGCATTCGCGCCAGTGTAGTTGCCTCATCCAGCGTTGAAACGGCTCCCAGCCACAGCCAGTTATTGATGATATGGTACTGCGTCATTTCAGCGCGGGTTTCCTGCAGCGCAATGGCATTGCTCCACGGCCAGCAGATTACGCGCACTCTTTCCAGGGCTTCTACCAGACGCAAATGATGTGCTTCAGGGCTTTCTTTCCCGCAGCAGGCTCCGGCGCAGCGTTTAAGCGCGGAGCGAAAACAGGCGCGCCCGTGGCTGAGGGGTTCCAGCCCCAACAGGCCGTAGCACAGCTGTTGTTCATCGGCGAGGCTTTGCAGCGTCTGTAGCGCCGCGCGGCGGTTGGCAAATAGGCCAAACAGATTGGGTGCGTGGGAGAAATCAATATCTCGTGCGTAAACCACCTGAACCGTTCGATCGGTAAGCTGCAAGGCACACAGCTGGCGATTGCGTCGCAGCCGTTTGTTAAACAGGGGCTGCTGTTCTTTGATAAGCCGCGCTTCCAGCAGCAGGGCGCCAATTTCTCCGGCCGTACAAATCCAGCTAATGCGCCTGGCCTGACGCAGCATACTCGCTTCGTCTGCGGTACGCAGATGCGCCAGCACACGGCTGCGAATATTGACACTTTTACCAATATAAAGCGGCATGGTGTCGCTATCACTGTGAAACAGATAGACGCCTGGCGCGGTGGGAAGCGCACTCAAAAACGGGCGCAGGTGCTCGGGATATTCATAGATTGCCGCTGCCTCAAATGTCAGACGAGGGGCTGATTGACGCTGTACCACTGTTGACTCCAGATGCTGGTTATTCATCCAGTGTAGCAGTTTGAGGGCGATTAAAAAAGCGGCATGAGATTCAGCAGGCTAATGCCAGATAGTGCCAATCCTGGCGCTACCCGGCATTTTGAAGGGAAAAGGATTACGCTTTTTTCCAGAAATCATCAAACACGGTGATTGGTGTGCGACGTTTATGCTCAGTTTTCACGTACCAGCCTTCAATTTTTTTCGCGACGTCGGCATCCAGCGTTTTTCCTTCCAGATAGTCGTCGATGTTGTCGTAAGTGACGCCCAGTGCGGCTTCATCCGGCAGAGAAGGGCGATCGTCCTCGAGGTCGGCAGTTGGTGCTTTCTTATATAAGTGCTCCGGGCACTCCAGCGCGGCGAGCAGTTGTTTGCCCTGGCGCTTGTTCAGACGAAATAGTGGGTTAATGTCGGTACCGCCATCGCCGTACTTAGTGAAAAATCCGGTGATGGCTTCTGCAGCATGATCGGTACCCACGACAACTCCGCTGGTCATGCCGGCGATACTGTATTGTGCCTTCATACGTTCACGGGCTTTTTCATTGCCACGCACAAAATCGCTCAGTTCAATACCCGCTTCACGCAGGGCCTGCTCGCTGGCCAGCACCGCGCCCTTAATATTGACGGTCAGTACGCGGTCCGGTTGAATAAAGGCGATGGCATCCTGGCAGTCCCGCTCATCGGCCTGAACACCATACGGTAGGCGTACGGCAATAAACTGCAGTGCGTCATTACCCGTTTCTTTTCGCAGCTCGGTGATCGCCATCTGGCACAGTTTTCCAGCGAGCGTTGAGTCCTGTCCGCCGCTAATTCCCAACACCAACGATTTCAGAAAGGGGTAGGTCTGCAGATACGATTTCAGGAAATTCACGCTGCGGCGAATTTCTTCTTCTGCATCGATGTGCGGTTTTGCGCCAAGCGCCTGGATTATCTCTTGCTGCAGAGTCATTTAACCCCCTCCGAAAAATAAAATGATCAAAAAAATGATGTGTTAAAGCTAACGCGTTGAGGCCCAAACGACAAGGGATGCGAGCCTGATATAGCATCATTTTGTTTTAATAGAATTTTCCGAAACCACCTAAGTATCCTCTGATTGCTTGAAAAATGCGTTGTTGTGCTCCAGGCTTATATAACACGCTGAAATACAAGAGGACGGAATATGAACAAGAATCTAACAGGAATTCTGAGCGCAGCGGCTGTTTTGACTATGCTGGCAGGGTGTACGGCCTACGATCGTACGAAAGACCAATTTGTTCAGCCCGTGGTGAAAGATGTGAAGAAAGGGATGAGCCGGGCGCAGGTAGCGCAGATTGCCGGTAAACCGTCTTCCGAAGTCAGTATGATCCATGCGCGTGGGACGTGTCAGACCTACATCCTGGGTCAACGAGATGGTAAAGCTGAGACCTATTTTGTTGCTTTAGATGACACCGGACACGTGATTAACTCTGGCTACCAGACCTGCGCAGAGTACGACACCGACCCGCAGGCAGCGAAGAAGTAGCAACTGTTTATTGCCTGAGCACTCGGGAAAACCGGCCACTGCGCCGGTTTTTTTATGTCACACGATCTTAATTATTGACGCGAATTATTTACCTGAAGTGTGAGGGTGGTCATAACGCCAGGTCAAGGAGAGACAATTTAGTTGGTCAAGGAAATACCATCCGCTGGTGCAATCCCGTATACTCATTTCAGCCACCTAAAAAAGTAATTTAGCTGACGCAAGTTACCCAGAGCATGGATGCAGGTTAGGGCTTGCGGAGTGTCTGGTGACAGATAATCGCACATGAGGATCGTTTTAATGGAAAAGAAACACATTTATCTGTTTTGTTCTGCGGGCATGTCGACTTCATTGTTGGTTTCGAAGATGCGTGCTCAGGCCGAAAAATACGAAGTACCGGTTATTATTGAAGCGTTTCCTGAAACGCTGGCCGGAGAAAAAGGTCCAGTGGCCGATGTTGTATTATTAGGTCCACAAATTGCTTATATGTTGCCCGAAATTCAGCGTTTGTTACCCAACAAGCCTGTGGAAGTGATTGACTCGCTGCTGTATGGCAAAGTCGATGGTTTAGGCGTGCTTAAGGCTGCGGTTGCAGCAATTAAAAAAGCCGCAGCAAATTAATTATTTTATTTTAATTTTTCCCGTCAAAGAGTTATTTCATTAACATTCACCGCAATTATTAATTGCGGTATTTAAGGGTATTTTTCTATGAGTAACGCTATTGCTTCACTTGAAAAGGTACTCCTTCCTTTTGCTGTAAAAATTGGAAAGCAGCCACACGTTAATGCAATCAAAAACGGTTTTATTCGTTTAATGCCGTTAACCCTCGCAGGGGCCATGTTTGTATTAATCAATAACGTTTTCCTGAGCTTTGGGGAGGGGTCGTTTTTTTATTCAATGGGCATTCGACTTGATGCTTCAACTATTGAAACGCTGAATAGTTTGAAAGGCATTGGTGGAAACGTCTATAACGGTACGCTGGGTATCATGTCATTGATGGCGCCGTTCTTTATCGGTATGGCGCTGGCAGAAGAACGCAAAGTCGACTCTCTGGCTGCCGGGCTGTTATCCGTCGCCGCGTTTATGACCGTAACGCCATATAGCGTGGGTGAAGCCTATGCCGTTGGCGCGAACTGGCTCGGCGGTGCCAATATTATTTCCGGTATTATTATCGGCCTCGCGGTCGCGGAAATGTTCACCTTTGTGGTCCGTCGCAATTGGGTAATTAAATTACCTGATAGCGTACCGACATCCGTGTCGCGCTCTTTCTCTGCGCTGATTCCTGGCTTCCTTATCCTCTCCATTATGGGGATCATCGCCTGGGCATTGAACACCTGGGGTACGAACTTCCACCAGATCATCATGGATTCCATTTCAACTCCGCTGGCATCGCTGGGCAGCGTAGTGGGCTGGGCCTACGTGATTTTTGTTCCGCTGCTGTGGTTCTTCGGTATTCATGGTTCACTGGCGCTGACCGCGCTGGACAGCGGTATCATGACGCCATGGGCGCTGGAAAACATCTCCATTTACCAACAGTTTGGTTCCGTAGACGCCGCGCTGGAAGCCGGAAAGACCTTCCACGTCTGGGCGAAACCGATGCTCGACTCCTATATTTTCCTCGGGGGTAGCGGGGCTACGCTGGGTCTGATTATCGCTATCTTCCTGGCATCGCGTCGTCCGGATTATCGTCAGGTTGCTAAACTGGCACTGCCGTCAGGCCTGTTCCAGATTAACGAACCTATCCTGTTCGGTCTGCCGATCATCATGAACCCGGTGATGTTTATCCCGTTCATTCTGGTGCAGCCGATTCTGGCGGCGATTACGCTGGCAGCTTATTACTCCGGCATTATTCCACCGATTACCAACATCGCACCGTGGACCATGCCAACCGGTTTGGGCGCGTTCTTTAACACCAACGGTAGCGTCGCAGCTCTGCTGGTTGCGCTGTTCAACCTTGGTATCGCCACGCTGGTTTATCTGCCGTTCGTGGTGGTAGCCAACAAAGCGCAGAACGTTATTGATCAAGAAGAAAGCGAAGAAGATATCGCTAACGCATTGAAATTCTAAATTTAATCCGGCATGGCTTCACGGTCATGCCGGACTGAACCAGAGGAAAAAAGTATGTTGGATATCGAAAACATCGTCGACACGCAGTCAGAAGCAGAAGAACTCGAAGAAGTGGTGATGGGTCTCATCATCAACTCCGGTCAGGCGCGTAGCCTGGCGTACGGCGCGCTCAAAATGGCCAAGCAAGGCGATTTCGAGTCAGCTAAGGCTATGATGGACCAGTCTCGCCTGGCGCTGAATGAAGCGCACCTCGTGCAAACGAAACTGATTGAAGGAGATCAGGGCGAAGGTAAAATGAAAGTTAGCCTGGTGCTGGTTCATGCTCAGGACCACCTGATGACATCAATGCTGGCGCGTGAGCTGGTGACTGAACTGATTGAGCTTCACGAAAAGCTGAAATAGCGAGGAGTGCATAATGCAGCTACAGATTAACGCACCGGAAATCAAAACCGTCTATGAGCAGCAGCTGTTTAATGGCAAAAATTTCCATGTGTTCATCTATAACAAAACTGAGAGCATCAGCGGGCTGCATCAACATGACTACTACGAATTTACCCTGGTTTTAACCGGGCGCTATTATCAGGAAATCAACGGTAAACGCGTATTGCTCGAACGCGGGGACTTTGTTTTTATTCCATTGGGATCGCACCACCAGAGTTTTTATG
Source organism: Citrobacter sp. wls826 (assembly GCF_005281245.1). Taxonomy (NCBI): domain Bacteria; kingdom Pseudomonadati; phylum Pseudomonadota; class Gammaproteobacteria; order Enterobacterales; family Enterobacteriaceae; genus Citrobacter; species Citrobacter sp. wls826. The sequence goes on along the minus strand of NZ_SZWS01000054.1, from coordinate 147,774 downwards.
ATTTTGGGGCGACAAGGATCCTGAACGTCGGTATCAGTAAACGCTTTTTTGAACAGCACTACCACCCGCTGCTGCCATTTTGTTTCGTTGCATCGCAGGTCTATCGGGCGAATAATTCGTTTCTCACCTACATTGAAACGGTTATTGCATCACTAAACTTTCGCGAGAGCGGACTGGATGAATTTGTAGAAGTGGTCACCTTCTATATTATTAACCGGTTGCGCCATCATCGCGAAGAGCAGGTGCTGGATGATATTCCGCAGTGGCTTAAAACCACCGTGGAGACCATGCATGACAAACGGCAGTTTAGCGAGAATGCGCTGGAAAACATGGTACACCTGTCCGCGAAATCCCAGGAGTATCTGACCCGCGCAACCCAGCGTTATTACAGCAAAACGCCGATGCAGATCATTAATGAAATCCGCATTAACTTTGCTAAAAAACAGCTGGAAATGACTAACTATTCTGTAACGGATATTGCTTACGAATCTGGCTACAGTAGTCCAAGTCTGTTTATTAAAACGTTTAAAAAGCTGACGTCATTTACACCTAATAGCTATCGTAAGAAATTAACTGAATTTAATCAGTAGATATTATTTGCCAATAACCCATTTTTTATAGCTTGCCCAAAATAGCGTCGGGACAGCCACGCTATACCTGACAAACGGGTTGAGCATAATACACGTCAGTGTTTTGACACTGAAGGGAGAAAGTATGAGCCAGAAATTAAAAGTCGTCACTATCGGTGGCGGGAGCAGCTACACCCCTGAGTTACTTGAAGGCTTTATTAAGCGCTATCATGAATTACCGGTTTCTGAATTGTGGCTGGTTGATGTCGACGATGGAAAAGAGAAGCTGGACATTATTTTTGACCTTTGCCAGCGCATGATCGATAAAGCTGGCGTGCCGATGAAGTTGTTTAAAACGCTGGACCGCCGTGAAGCGCTGAAAGATGCTGATTTCGTTACCACCCAACTGCGCGTAGGGCAACTGAAAGCTCGCGAAAAGGATGAACGCATTCCGCTGAGCCACGGGTATCTGGGGCAGGAAACCAACGGCGCTGGTGGGCTGTTCAAAGGTCTGCGTACTATTCCGGTTATCTTTGATATTGTCAAAGATGTGGAAGAACTGTGCCCGAATGCGTGGGTGATTAACTTTACTAACCCGGCCGGGATGGTGACGGAAGCGGTCTATCGCCATACGAATTTTAAGAAATTCATCGGTGTATGTAATATTCCTGTCGGCATGAAAATGTTCATTAGCGATGTGCTGGCGCTGAAAGAGAGCGATGACTTATCCATCGATCTGTTCGGTCTGAACCATATGGTCTTTATTAAAGACGTACTGGTGAATGGTAAATCACGCTTTGATGAACTGTTGGATGGCGTGGCTTCAGGTCAACTGAAAGCCTCCACCGTGAAGAACATCTTCGACCTGCCGTTCAGTGAAGGGTTGATTCGCTCGCTGAAGCTGCTGCCGTGCTCATATTTGCTCTATTACTTCAAGCCAAAAGAGATGCTGGCGATTGAAATGGGTGAATACTATAAGGGCGGCGCTCGCGCTCAGGTGGTACAGAAAGTGGAGAAACAACTGTTTGATCTCTACAAAAACCCGGATTTGAACGTGAAACCGAAAGAGCTTGAACAGCGTGGTGGAGCCTATTACTCCGATGCGGCCTGTGAAGTGATCAACGCCATCTACAACGACAAACAGACCGAGCACTATGTCAACGTTCCGCACCATGGGCATGTTGACAATATCCCGGCGGACTGGGCGGTTGAGATGACCTGTACACTGGGACGCAACGGCGCCACGCCGCACCCACGTATTACCCATTTTGATGAGAAAGTGCTCGGCCTTATCTATACCATTAAAGGCTTTGAAGTCGCGGCGAGCAATGCGGCACTGAGCGGCGAGCTGAATGATGTGCTGCTGGCGTTGAACCTGAGTCCGCTGGTGCATTCTGACAGCGATGCCGAGATTCTGGCGCGTGAGCTGATTCTGGCGCATGAAAAATGGCTGCCAAACTTCGCCGGGTGTATCGAGAAACTCAAAAGCGAACAACACTAACTGAGGTCGGCTATGGAACGCGTACTGATTGTAAATGCGGATGATTTTGGCCTGAGTAAAGGACAAAACTACGGCATTGTTGAAGCCTGTCGCAATGGCGTGGTCACCTCGACAACTGCACTGGTTAATGGCGCAGCCATTGACCATGCGGTACAGCTGAGTCGCGACATACCTGAACTTGCCGTTGGGATGCATTTTGTTCTGACGCTGGGCAGGCCGTTGACGGCAATGCCAGGCCTTACTCGTGACGGGTTACTGGGAAAATGGATCTGGCAGATGGCTGAAGAAGACACCTTGCCGTTGGATGAAATTTCTCAGGAACTGGCCGCGCAGTATCAGCGTTTTATTGACCTGTTCGGGCGGGAGCCAACGCATCTGGATAGCCATCACCATGTGCATATGTTCCCGCAGATTTTCCCTATCGTGGCCGGGTTTGCTGCCCAACGGGGGATTGCGTTACGGATCGATCGTCAGACGGTATTCCAGGCGTCTGACTTTCCGCAGACGTTACGGACTTCCCAGGGATTCAGCAGCGAGTTTTATGGCGAAGCGATTTCTGAAGCCCTGTTTTTGCAAACGCTTGACGCGTCAGCAGACCGGGGAGAGTCCTCGCTGGAAGTGATGTGTCATCCGGCCTTTATCGATGACATTATTCGTCAAAGTGCCTACTGTTACCCCCGCTTAACTGAGCTCGACGTGCTGACGTCTCCGTCACTGAAATATGCTATTGCGGAGCGCGGTTA
>NZ_SZWS01000054.1:142181-144880 GCF_005281245.1 Citrobacter sp. wls826 | reverse complement strand
GGCGCATAATGCGCCGCATTTTTTTAGGCAGGGATCGTGTCGATTTTTCCGGCGCGTGACCAGACGCGGTGCGCAGTCATTAGCGTCAGCAGGGTATCCATAAACTGTGCGTCTGCACTGTCTGCCTCCACCACGCCTTCTTCTCCTTCAGTTTTGATATCCAACGTTGCTTTAAACTGACGCGCATCGCCAGCCAGTGCGATAGGTTTTAAGTGCTTATACGCTTCGAGTAAGTAATATCGGGCATCACCGTTCATAGAGATATCTGCGATATTGCCACACGGAACGATAACCGCATCGACGGTCAGCGATGGTGAACCCGCAAAGGTACCGGCGATTGTCAGGACGGAACCATCATCGGCAACCACATTACCCATTCGGGAATAGAGCAGTTTGGCGTGAACGCCTTTGGCCTGTAAGGCTTGCATGATGGCAAGCAGGTCGCCCGATTTCACCTGATCATTAAGTAGAATGGCGACCACGCGGCCCTTAATCTCACCTTGCGCACCCGCATATAAACTGAGTGACGGCGCACTTTTCAAACCATTCACGTTGGCCGGTAGGGCGATTTTGGCCTGTTCCTCGGTTAGCTCAAAACCGAGATTATCGGCAACCGCCTCGGCGAGGGCTGTATCAATATGGGCTAACTGTTCGACCACTCTTTCCCGAATATAGGGGCGCGTAACTTTGCTGAGTTCGAAGCTGAATCCGCCGATAATATGCTGCTGTTCAATTGGCGTCTGACTTAGCCAGAACAGGCGAGGGTGCGCATAGTATTCGCCAAAAGAGGGGCTACGTTCGCGGATTTTGTTTCCTTCAATCCGTTCCTGATACGATTCAAATCCACCGCGTTTTGGCCCCGGCGGCGTTTCACGCGGCCAGTTATCATTGATGGAATTAGGTTCATAGTTGGCCGGGTTGGTATCGATGTCCATACGATGCATACCGTCACGCTGGAAGTTATGGTACGGGCAGGTCGGGCGATTAATCGGGATTTCATGGAAGTTGGGCCCGCCCAGGCGGCTGATTTGGGTATCGGTATACGAAAACAAGCGGCCTTGCAGCAAGGGATCGTTGGTAAAATCGATACCAGGGACGATGTGTCCGGGATGAAAAGCGACTTGTTCATTTTCGGCGAAGAAATTATCCGGATTACGATTCAGCACCATTTTACCGACGCGTTGCACCGGAACCAGCTCTTCTGGGATCAGCTTGGTCGGGTCGAGCAGGTCAAAATCGAACTTGAATTCGTCTTCTTCAGGAATGAGCTGCAGCCCCAGTTCGTATTCCGGATAATCGCCTGCTTCAATAGCTTCCCACAGATCGCGGCGATGAAAATCGGGATCACGACCGGTAAGTTTTTGCGCTTCATCCCATACCAGCGAAGCTTTGCCCGCCAGCGGTTTCCAGTGAAAACGGACAAAGGTGGCTTTCCCTTGCGCATTTATCAACCGGAACGTGTGAATGCCAAAGCCTTCCATCGTGCGATAGCTGCGTGGAATACCCCGGTCAGACATCGCCCATATAACGTTGTGCAACGTTTCTGGCTGTAACGAGACATAATCCCAAAAGGTATCGTGGGCGCTTTGACCCTGTGGGATAGCCCAATGCGGCTCCGGTTTTACCGCATGGACGAAATCCGGGAATTTATGGGCATCCTGAATGAAGAAGACTGGCGTGTTGTTTCCCACCAGATCGAAAATGCCCTCTTCAGTATAAAATTTGGTCGCAAATCCTCGAATATCTCTGACCGTATCCGCTGAGCCTGCGCCGCCCTGAACCGTAGAGAAACGGACAAAAACCGGGGTGATTTTATTTTCATCACTCAGAAAGTCCGCTTTCGTCGTCGCGCTGAGGCTGGCATAGGGCTGAAAGTAACCATGAGCGGCCGAACCTCGGGCATGTACGATCCGCTCCGGGATGCGTTCGTGATCAAAATGGGTGATTTTTTCCCGCAGGATAAAGTCTTCCAGCAGAGTTGGCCCACGGTTTCCTGCGCGCAGAGAGTTCTGATCGTCCGCGATGCGCACTCCCTGATTGGTTGTCAGAGCAAAATCTTCGCTGCCTTTGCGAAAACTTTCCAGCGCGTTGAGTTTGTCACTTTTGGTGTCAGGCGCTTTTAAGCTGCCGGACGTAGTGGGCTGCATGCCAGGTGGTGTGGGTTCAGGTGTTGGCCGATGTGAACCGTCTGCTGGCGCCAGTGAGTCAAGTCCTGGCTGGGATTCGCTGGCATCATGAACCGGCGCTGAGTGATGGAGTGGGTGCTTATCATTCTGTGACATTAAACTCGTCTCCTGTTTTCATCGCTTAAAGGTCGTTGTTGCCGTCAAAAGCTTTAACTATAGACCACTTGCTCAGTGGTGCAGGAACTGACCGAGGGCGTAAAGCGCGATGAACCAGGCAAACAGCGCACGCAAGGCAGGACGTCAGGAGGCAAAATCGGCTAAGATAGCCGTTTTCTGATTTTTAGAATTAGTCTTTAGTGAAGCAACTGATTATGAAACCTCTTCGCCAACAAAATCGTCCGGTAATTAGCTATGTTCCTCGCGTGGAGCCAGCCCCACCAGAGCATGCAGTTAAAATGGATGCGTTTCGTGACGTATGGATACTGCGCGGAAAATATGTCGCTTTTGTCTTAATAGGGGAGGCGTTTCAGCGTTCACCTGCATTTACGGTCCCGGAATCAGCGCAACGCTGGG
>NZ_SZWS01000054.1:139758-142087 GCF_005281245.1 Citrobacter sp. wls826 | reverse complement strand
TTTTTTGTTTTTCAGTCGAACAGACTTAGCGATGCGCCAGTTCGGCGTTATCGTCGCTGTCCAGAATTGTTTTATCGGTCTGTTTCAGCCATTGGCTGGTCAGCGTACCGGCTGTCATAGAACCGCTTACGTTCAGCGCGGTACGACCCATATCGATCAGCGGCTCAACGGAAATCAGCAGCGCAACCAGCGTGACCGGCAGACCCATAGCTGGCAGGACGATCAGCGCGGCAAACGTTGCACCGCCACCCACACCCGCAACCCCTGCGGAACTGACGGTGACGATACCGACCAGCGTGGCAATCCACATCGGGTCCAGCGGGTTGATCCCGACGGTCGGGGCGACCATTACTGCCAGCATTGCCGGGTACAGCCCTGCACAACCGTTCTGGCCAATGGTGGCGCCAAAGGAGGCGGCAAAAGAGGCGATGGATTCAGGCACGCCCAGACGACGGGTTTGCGCTTCAACGTTCAGAGGAATTGAGGCTGCGCTGGAACGGCTGGTGAAGGCGAAAGTCAGCACCGGCCACACCTTGCGGAAGTATTTCAGCGGGCTAACGCCGTTAACACCCAACAGGATCCCGTGTACCACGAACATAATGCCCAGACCGAGATAAGAGGCCACGACGAAGCTACCCAGCTTGATGATGTCCTGCAGATTGGAGCCCGCAACCACTTTGGTCATCAGCGCCAGAACACCGTATGGTGTCAACTGCATCACCAAACGAACCAGCTTCATCACCCAGCTTTGCAGGGTATCGATAGCGACCAGCACGCGCTCGCCTTTCGACGCATCATCTTTCAGCAGCTTCAGTGCGGCAACACCGAGGAATGCAGCGAAGATAACCACGCTGATAATCGACGTCGGGTTAGCTCCGGTCAGATCGGCAAACGGGTTTTTCGGGATAAACGACAACACCAGCTGTGGAACGCTGAGGTCAGCTACTTTGCCAACATAGTTGGTTTCAATCGCGTTCAGACGAGCGGTTTCGGCCCCACCTTGCACCAGACCTTCTGCGGTCAGGCCGAACAGGTTGGTCACCAGAACCCCTACCAGCGCGGCAATCAGCGTAGTAAACAGCAGCGTACCGATGGTCAGAAAGCTGATTTTACCTAACTGAGAGGCGTTGTGCAGACGCGCAACGGCGCTGAGAATAGACGCAAACACCAGCGGCATGACAATCATCTGCAGCAGTTGGACGTAACCGTTGCCGACAATGTTGAACCACTGTACTGAATCTTTAAGAACCTGGCTGTCGGAACCATAAATGGTGTGCAGGGCGAGGCCAAACACCACACCCATGACCAGACCGACCAGTACTTTTTTTGCCAGACTCCACTGCTTGTGACGGGCTTGCGCCAGCACGAACAGCAGCACTACGAACACGATAATGTTCGCGATTAATGGATAGTTCATCCCCGTTCTCCTGATCTTATTATGCGTATCACCGTGTGACGGTGATTCTGTTGGCGCAAGATTAGCAGAACTGTGACTTGCCTCTTATATTCAAATGGAATTGTTTATGCCAAAAATAACTTTATGGCTGATTTATTAGTCAACCTGGTGCGTTATAAAACGATTAAACTGCATTTGCAGCGTATTTATCATCTGCGATGACCAGCGCACCGCACTGTTCTCTTGTACGGTCTGCGGCATCCAGATTGCCCACGCGAACAGCGCCATGCACAGAAACCGCTCCAGTTGGTTGCCTTTTTGCGGCACGAGGATAGGCAGACGAAAACGCCAGCGGCAGGGCCAAAGCAGGGGGACGCCCGCCGGGGTCAACATGTCGGCCAGAATGTGGCTGAGATAACCGAGAACCATACCTTGTAAGGCATCCGCTGGAATTATCCAGGTATCAGGGACTTTCAGGTAAAACGTGGCCAGCAGGGCAAAAACCGCCAGCAGGCTATGCGTAAATCCGCGATGACCAAATGCCCGGGCAATGGGCTTTGATATCCACTTTAGACGCTGTCCCAGCAGGGATTTGGGATGATCGATATCCGGCAGCAGGCACGTTAAAATGGCTGAAGGAACAATATGCCACCAGTCACCCTGAGCAAGAACGGGCGTTAGCTCGGCATTCTTGGCAAATACCGCACAGGCAATAGAAAAAAGAAGGTGACCTTCCGCCGTCATGATAAAACCCAATAAACTGTCGATTCATACAGTATAGGGGTTTTATACAGTAGGCGGAAGAGGTGACGTTGTAACCCTTTGTCACAAGTGCGCCTTTACCGCGCCAGCCAACCGCCATCCACGACCAGCGTATAGCCATGTATATAGTCTGAGGCAGCACTTGCGAGGAACACGACCGGGCCTTTCTGA
>NZ_SZWS01000054.1:122077-139688 GCF_005281245.1 Citrobacter sp. wls826 | reverse complement strand
GGCAGGCGGGCAATGCGATCATTGCCCGTCGCAGGATTAGCCGCGCAGGTGAGCGGCAGTGAGTTCGGTGAGCGAGGCCAGTTTGACGTCGGCCAGAACGAAGCGAGGATCGTCCTGATTTTCATGCGCAGGTACTACGATGGAACGCATACGGGCGGCTTTCGAAGCAATCATGCCGTTCACCGAGTCTTCCAGTGCTACGCAGTTTATAGGGTCAATGCCCAGTTTCGCCGCGCAATCGAGATAAACCTGCGGGTGCGGTTTGCTGTAGGGCAGTTTTTCCGCAGAAGCCAGTGCGTCGAAGCTGCTGCGCAGATCAAACATGGTTAGCACTTTTTCCAGCATATGCAGCGGCGAGGCGGATGCCAGTCCTACTTTCAACCCCTGAGATTTACACAATGCCACGGCCTCACGCACGCCCGGCAGCAGTGGTTTTGTTTCTTCAACTAACGCAATTGCGCGGGTAATGATGCGCTCGGTTACTTCCTGACGTGAGGGACCGTTCCACGGTTGCTGCGCAAACCACAAATCAACCACCATGTCGATGCGTAAGCCAAGTGTATCGGGAAGTTCATGGCGGCGGGAGATATCAACGCCTAAACTTGCTATCACATCCAGTTCGGCCTGATCCCAAAGCGGTTCAGAATCGACCAGTAATCCATCCATATCGAAAATTGCAGCAAGAATTTGACGCGGGGTTGACATCACAACCTCTCCTTTACGGGGGATAAAAGGGATTAAGAGCCAGCCAGGACGGGCTCTGAGCGTTCATTATGGCTAATTCAGCAGTATACCGCCTTTAAAGATCAGGCGAAAACGATAATCAACGGGTAAACTTAGGCCAAAATGACACGTCTTAATCAAGGGGAACTCATGACGTATCAACAAGCTGGACGCATTGCCATCTTGAAAAGGCTGGTGGGATGGGGGATTTTCATTCCCGCGCTGATTTCAACCCTGGTTTCAGTACTGAAGTTAATGTATGCGCACAGCGAAAAGCAGGAAGGGATTAACGCGGTCATGCTCGATTTTGCTCATGTGATGATCGACATGATGCGTGTGAACACACCTTTTCTTAACGTGTTTTGGTATAACTCGCCGACGCCCGATTTTCAAAGTGGACTGAATCTCGTTTTTTGGCTGATTTTCATTCTGATTTTTATCGGTCTGGCGTTGCAGGATTCAGGCGCCAGAATGAGCCGTCAGGCGCGTTATTTACGCGAGGGCGTTGAGGACCAGTTGATTCTGGAACAGGCAAAGGGCAGTGAAGGGTTATCACGCGAGCAACTTGAGTCGCGTATTGTGGTACCGCACCATACGATCTTTTTACAAATTTTCCCGCTCTATATTTTGCCGGTGATCGTTATCGTGATTGGCTACTTCTTCTTTTCATTACTGGGTTTTTTGTAACTGCTGCACTATCAGGCCTGACGCGTTGCGAAACGCCAGGCCAGATAAGCAACGTGCGACTTTGCTAAGCCGCCAGTAACCTGTCCAGCGCTTTCTGCGCCACGACCAGATGCTGTCCCCCGAACAGAATAGCCCTGTTCAGCAGCGTATAGAGCTGGTAGACAGGCTGTCTGTCGAGAAAATCCAATGGTAGCGGAGAAACAGACTGATAACCGTCATAGAGTTGCGGCGGCTGATCGGTATGTAACGGCAGCATTGCCAGGTCACACTCTCTGTCCCCCCAGTAGCAGGCAGGGTCAAAGATGTACGGGCCGTTCGGGCCGAGAGCGCAGTTCCCGGACCACAAATCACCATGCAGAAGAGACGGCTGCGGCTGATGAGAAGAGAGACGCTGCTGAACATGCTCGACGATGGCGTCGATATTGCCAAACGCAATGCCTTTTTCAGCGGCGAGTTCCAGCTGCCAGCCAATACGCTGCTCGGCAAAAAAGGTTGACCAGCGACGTTGCCAGGTGTTGGGCTGCGGCGTGGTAGAGAGCGCATTATCGAAGTCGAGCCCAAACTGCGGCTGATCGCTCCATTCATGCAAATGCGCCAACTGCTGGCCGAGGATAAACGCGTTGTGCGCATCAAGCGGACGGGGAGGGAGGAAATCCATCACCAGAAAGCTGTAATCTCTGTCTGCGCCTACCGCCCAGACTTTCGGTACAGATACGGTTTGACTGCGAGAAAGTAGCTCCAGCTGATCGGCTTCCGCCGTAAAGCCGGTTAACAGCTCTCTTTCATCGCATTTAACGAAAAAATCGCGCCCCGCATAGCGTAAATGCCATGCGGCGTGGATCTCTCCGCCGGGCAGTTCGTTACGCAGTTCGATTTCGCCTTCACCTAATTGCTCGCTTAAAAGACGACTGATAGCCTGCCACATGATGTCTCTCCCCATGTTGTCTGCCAGATCATAAGGTTAGCGCAAGAATGCGGTTAAAAAACACGAACTGACGCACACCACGGACGCGTCATCGCTGGAAAGGCACTTAATGTGTGTCGTTCTTCTTCACCTCGCATCGTTGTGAAGACGCCCGGTTGCACATGATTCACTTCTTTGTAATCACGTGATTTTTTATCATAGACGTATAACACCCATGCCGACAGTTTTACGGGGAAATCCCCTTGTATCTAGACAAGGGGAAGCCGTCATTACTGAGCCAGATACGCGTATATTTTTTGCGTATCGTCTAAAGCGCACAGACGCGTACCCTGATTCAGGGTGGCGGCGCTACCTGCGGCGACACCGTAACGAACAATATCTGCAAAAGGTGCGCTCTCCGCCAGTTTAAGCGTCATGGCCCCGACCATACTGTCGCCCGCGCCTACGGTACTTTGACTCTTCACCGGTGGCGGAACCACCTGGACACAGGTTTCACGATCAACGCCCAGCGCTCCTTGTGGTCCAAGCGAGACCACTACGCGATGCGCTTTTCCGCTTTGCACGATTTCCTGCGCGGCGTTGCGCACATCATCGGGCTGCGTGAGTTCGCGATTCACCAGCGCGCTCAGTTCTTTGAGGTTGGGTTTGACCAGTTCGATATTGCCGATGGTTAATGCTGCCGCCAGCGCTTCGCCAGAACTATCGACGATACAGCGAATCCCTTGTTTTTGTGCTGTGGTAATGAGCCGGGTCAGCTTCTCAAGCTGTACGCCAGGCGGCAAACTGCCGCTAATAACCAGCAGTGCGCCAGACTCAATTTCCAGCACCTGATCCTGAAGTTGGTAGAACTCATCATCGGTGAGCGCAGCGCCTGGCATGACGAAGCGATACTGTTCACCGCTGGACTCAACGTGCACATGGAGATTTTGTCGGGTCCAGTCTTTAGCTTCGACGGTGGATACGGGAACATTTTCGTCGGCGAGCAAAGTAACAAGATGCTCTCCGGTGGCGCCACCCGCAGGGAAGATGGCCGTAGCGGTGCCGCCAAGATGGGCAATTGCGCGAGCGACGTTGATGCCGCCGCCGCCGGGTTCAAAAACCGGCGAGGTACAGCGAAGCTTACCTTCCGGGTAGATTTGCGGCGTGATTGTTGCGCTATCGAGAGAGGGCGCAAGTGTTAACGTATAGATACGTACCATCTTTACCTCCTGTTAGGCTGTCCTCAGTCTGGCACTTAACCCCCCGAAAGTGAAGTAATTAACAACATGATTTTTCATATCTTTATTTAAAATATTCGCGTTAAAGATATATAAATAAAAAAACGGTTTAGGAACGCTCTTATTCAAAAAATGAAATAAGAATTTATTGCTATGTTATTCGAGTCTTTTTATAATTTGTTACCTTTCAAGGGTCTTTTGTCATTGATCCATATGAAAGTTTCCGAGACCGTTATGGTCTCTTTTTTTGTTGTACGGACTCTTAATAAATGAAGCTTTTGAAGACAGTGCCCGCAGCGTTACTGCTGACGGGTGGCCTGCTTGCGTCAATGCAGGCTGCCGCCGATGATTCCGTTTTTACTGTCATGGATGACCCTTCCAGCGCGAAAAAACCCTTTGAAGGTAACCTGAACGCGGGATATCTCGCCCAGTCAGGCAACACAAAAAGTTCTTCTTTAACTGCAGACACCACCATGACCTGGTACGGTCAAACTACGGCGTGGTCTTTGTGGGGAAATGCCAGCAATACCTCCTCAAATGATGAGCGTTCATCGGAGAAATATGCCGTAGGTGGCCGTAGTCGTTACAACATGACCGACTATGACTATCTCTTTGGTCAGGCAAGCTGGCTGACCGACCGTTACAACGGCTATCGCGAGCGTGACGTGCTAACCGCAGGTTATGGTCGTCAGTTCCTCAACGGACCAGTGCACAGCTTCCGTTTTGAATTCGGTCCAGGTGTGCGCTATGACGAGCACACGGATGGCACCACCGAAACACAGCCGCTGGGCTATGCGTCCGGGGCCTATGCGTGGCAGATGACGGATAATACTAAGTTTACGCAAGGTGTGTCGGTATTTGGTGCTGACGATACAACGCTCAATTCTGAAACGGCCTTGAACGTTGCTATCAACGAACACTTTGGGTTAAAGGTGGCTTACAACGTTACCTGGAACTCTGAACCACCGGCAACAGCGCCGGAGCATACCGATCGTCGTACTACTGTGTCACTCGGCTATCGTATGTAATGACAAGCCGGGTCAAATAATTGGCCCGGCTTTTCTCAATTAACGTTAAATTTATTTAATATTAAATCTGTGTTTTATTTTTAATACTTATCAATAACGCGCTATTTTCAGACGAATTCGATTTAATTGATAAATACAACGGAACCGGAACTGCGTGTACCAGTATTTTAACCCCAGATCATCGCAGCCCAACGTAGCATCAGCATTGCCGCACAAATAACGAGCAGTATCACAACCATCTTCCAGTGTTTCTTCGCAAAGCGATTTGTTGGCATTGTCCTTTTCCTGCTCAGGTTAGATAACTTTATACAAGTGTAACAAAAACGTCAGGGTGTCAGTGAATTGATTTACATCATAGAGTGCGCGTTGATTGTTGCTTTGATCGGCTCGTAATGCCGTGTACACTGTCAAACGGTGTTATCAAAAAGCGGGTGTAGGTCCAGTGTAGCCATTAAGGCGACCAGTGACATATTTCGCAGAGTGAAGCGGGAATCAGCCCACACCTTTTTGATGATTTTAAATATTGAATCTTTGTATGTGATCTTACGTGTGGGTCACCACTGCAAATAAGGATATAACATGCCTGTTATTACTCTTCCTGATGGCAGCCAACGCCATTACGACCACGCTGTAAGCCCCATGGATGTTGCGCTGGACATCGGTCCAGGTCTGGCGAAAGCCACTATTGCTGGCCGTGTTGACGGTGAGCTGGTAGATGCTTCCGATCTGATTGAGCATGATGCGAAGCTCTCCATCATCACCGCGAAGGATGAAGAAGGTCTGGAGATCATTCGTCACTCCTGTGCGCACCTGTTAGGGCACGCGATCAAACAACTCTGGCCGCACACCAAAATGGCGATCGGACCGGTTGTTGATAACGGTTTTTACTACGATATCGATCTTGACCGTACGCTAACCCAGGAAGATGTCGACGCGCTCGAGAAGCGGATGCACGAGCTCGCTGAGAAAAACTACGATGTCATTAAGAAGAAAGTCAGCTGGTACGAAGCGCGTGAAACCTTCGTGAAGCGTGGCGAGACCTATAAAGTCTCCATTCTTGATGAAAACATTGCCCATGATGACAAGCCTGGCTTGTACCATCATGAAGAATATGTCGATATGTGCCGTGGCCCGCACGTGCCGAACATGCGTTTCTGTCATCACTTCAAACTGATGAAGACCGCTGGGGCATACTGGCGTGGCGACAGCAATAACAAGATGCTGCAGCGTATTTATGGTACTGCATGGGCCGATAAAAAAGCCCTGAGTGCCTACCTGCAACGTCTGGAAGAAGCGGCCAAACGCGACCACCGTAAAATCGGTAAGCAGCTTGACCTGTATCATATGCAGGAAGAAGCGCCGGGTATGGTGTTCTGGCACAATGATGGCTGGACAATCTTCCGTGAACTGGAAGTCTTTGTTCGCTCAAAACTGAAAGAATACCAGTATCAGGAAGTTAAAGGTCCGTTCATGATGGACCGCGTGCTGTGGGAAAAAACAGGTCACTGGGATAACTACAAAGATGCGATGTTCACGACCTCCTCTGAGAACCGTGAATACTGCATTAAGCCCATGAACTGCCCGGGCCACGTGCAGATCTTCAATCAGGGTCTGAAATCCTATCGTGATCTGCCGTTGCGTATGGCTGAGTTTGGTAGCTGCCACCGTAATGAGCCGTCAGGCGCGCTGCATGGCCTGATGCGCGTTCGTGGCTTCACTCAGGATGATGCACATATCTTCTGTACAGAAGAGCAGATCCGTGATGAAGTTAACGCTTGCATTCGTATGGTCTACGATATGTATAGCACCTTTGGCTTCGAGAAAATCGTCGTCAAACTGTCCACTCGCCCCGAAAAACGTATCGGTAGCGATGAAATGTGGGACCGTGCTGAAGCTGACCTGGCCGTTGCGCTGGAAGAAAACAACATCCCGTTTGAGTACCAACTGGGTGAGGGCGCATTCTACGGTCCGAAAATTGAATTTACCCTGTATGACTGCCTCGATCGTGCATGGCAGTGCGGTACTGTACAGCTGGACTTCTCTCTGCCGTCCCGTTTAAGCGCCTCTTATGTTGGCGAAAACAACGAGCGTCAGGTGCCGGTTATGATTCACCGCGCAATTCTTGGGTCGATGGAACGTTTCATCGGTATCCTGACCGAAGAGTTCGCTGGCTTCTTCCCGACCTGGCTTGCGCCAGTTCAGGTTGTCGTCATGAACATCACCGATTCACAGTCTGAATACGTCAACGAATTAACGCAGAAACTACAAAATGCGGGTATTCGTGTAAAAGCAGACTTGAGAAATGAGAAGATTGGCTTTAAAATCCGCGAGCACACTTTACGTCGTGTCCCTTACATGTTGGTCTGTGGCGACAAAGAGGTAGAAGCAGGCAAAGTTGCCGTGCGCACCCGTCGTGGCAAAGACTTGGGCAGCCTGGACGTAAATGAAGTGATTGAGAAGCTGCAACAAGAGATTCGCAGCCGCAGTCTTCAACAACTGGAGGAATAAGGTATTAAAGGCGGAAAACGAGTTCAAACGGCACGTCCGAATCGTATCAATGGCGAGATTCGCGCCCTGGAAGTTCGCTTAACAGGTCTGGAAGGCGAAGCTTTGGGTATTGTGAGTCTGAGAGAAGCGATCGAAAAAGCTGAAGAAGCTGGAGTAGATTTAGTTGAAATCAGCCCTAACGCCGAACCGCCAGTTTGTCGTATTATGGACTACGGCAAGTTCCTTTATGAAAAGAGTAAGTCTTCTAAGGAACAGAAGAAAAAGCAAAAAGTTATTCAGGTTAAGGAAATTAAATTCCGTCCTGGCACCGACGATGGCGATTACCAGGTAAAACTCCGCAGCCTGGTACGCTTTCTGGAAGATGGCGATAAGGCCAAGATCACGCTGCGTTTTCGCGGTCGTGAGATGGCCCACCAACAGATCGGTATGGAAGTGCTCAACCGCGTCCGTGACGATCTGAGTGAACTGGCAGTAGTCGAATCCTTCCCTACGAAGATCGAAGGCCGCCAGATGATCATGGTGCTCGCTCCTAAGAAGAAACAGTAAGGCCTTCAAGTAGCAATGTCTGTGGAGCCTGCGGGTTCCACAGCCGTTGTTCGCCTACGTTTCGTTTATTAACAATGCGAAGTGGAAGTTATTAAAATGCCAAAAATTAAGACCGTACGCGGTGCTGCTAAGCGCTTCAAAAAAACCGGTGGTGGTGGATTTAAGCGTAAGCACGCAAACCTGCGTCATATTCTGACCAAAAAATCTACTAAGCGTAAACGTCACCTGCGTCCAAAAGGCCTCGTTTCTAAAGGCGATCTGGGTCTGGTTATCGCGTGCCTGCCGTACGCATAAGCCGTTAACGTTTAATTAATTTTTTTACTAAGAATATAGATACAGGAGAGCACATATGGCTCGCGTAAAACGTGGTGTAGTTGCCCGTGCACGTCACAAGAAAATTTTGAAACAAGCTAAAGGCTACTACGGTGCGCGTTCTCGCGTATACCGCGTTGCCTTCCAGGCTGTTATCAAAGCTGGTCAGTACGCTTATCGTGACCGTCGTCAGAAAAAGCGTCAGTTCCGTCAACTGTGGATTGCGCGTATCAACGCAGCAGCACGTCAGAACGGTATTTCTTACAGCAAATTCATCAACGGCCTGAAAAAAGCCTCTGTTGAAATCGACCGTAAGATCCTGGCTGACATCGCAGTATTCGACAAAGTAGCGTTCACCGCTCTGGTCGAAAAAGCGAAAGCAGCTCTGGCATAAGCCGGTGAAAAGAGGGAGCCTGGCTCCCTCTCTTTTATTTGTAGTGCAATCAATTGGTTGACAATTTATCCGTAAGCCTTTTCAATAAAGGTTGTCCGGTTTTTACCACACAAGGTAACGCAAGCATGAATGCTGCTATTTTCCGCTTCTTCTTTTACTTTAGCACCTGAACTCAGGAGGCTTGCGCGTGAAAGAAGAAACGGAAAACAGCGCCTAAAAGCCTCCCTGGTGGAGGCTTTTTTTATACACGTTATCCTTCAGGCTGCCTCTGCGTTGGCTGCAGTCGCTTACCCCAGTCACATATTTGTCTGAGGATTAGCGCTCTACTGCTGTCTTGACTCAGCCAGAATGATTTTGTGTATTTACGAGCGACTAGTGAATATCGCAACATAACGAGGAAAACCATGTCACATCTCGCAGAGCTGGTTGCCAGTGCAACGGCCGCCATTAACCAGGCTTCAGATGTTGCCGCGTTAGACAATGTCCGCGTCGAATATTTGGGCAAGAAAGGGCACCTGACCCTTCAGATGACTACCCTGCGTGAACTGCCGGCAGAAGAGCGCCCGGCAGCAGGTGCGGTGATAAACGAAGCCAAAGAGCAGGTTCAGCAAGCGCTGAACGCGCGTAAAGCCGAATTAGAAAATGCCGCGCTGAATGCTCGTCTGGCTGAAGAAACGATCGATATCTCCTTGCCTGGGCGTCGTATCGAAAACGGCGGTTTGCATCCGGTAACGCGGACTATCGATCGCATTGAAAGTTTTTTTGGTGAGCTGGGCTTTACCGTGGCGACCGGTCCGGAAATCGAAGATGACTATCATAACTTCGATGCGCTGAACATTCCTGGCCATCACCCGGCGCGCGCTGACCACGACACTTTCTGGTTTGATGCGACGCGTCTGCTGCGCACGCAGACTTCCGGCGTGCAGATCCGCACCATGAAAGAAAAACAGCCGCCGATCCGTATTATCGCTCCGGGCCGCGTATATCGTAACGACTACGATCAGACGCACACTCCAATGTTCCATCAGATGGAAGGGCTGATTGTTGATACCAACATCAACTTCACCAACCTGAAAGGCACGCTGCATGATTTCCTGCGCAACTTCTTTGAAGAAGACCTGCAGGTTCGTTTCCGTCCTTCCTACTTCCCGTTCACCGAACCTTCTGCGGAAGTCGATGTGATGGGTAAAAATGGCAAATGGCTGGAAGTATTGGGTTGCGGAATGGTTCACCCGAACGTGCTGCGTAACGTCGGTATCGATCCGGAAATCTACTCTGGCTTTGCATTCGGTATGGGTATGGAGCGTCTGACCATGCTGCGTTACGGCGTAACCGATCTGCGTTCTTTCTTCGAAAACGATCTGCGTTTCCTCAAACAGTTTAAATAAAGGCAGGATAAAACAATGAAATTCAGTGAACTGTGGTTACGCGAATGGGTAAACCCGGCGATTGATAGCGATGCGTTGTCAAACCAAATCACGATGGCGGGTCTGGAAGTTGACGGTGTGGATCCTGTTTCTGGCGCGTTCAACGGCGTTGTGGTGGGCGAAGTGGTTGAGTGCGCTCAGCATCCGAACGCTGACAAACTGCGCGTCACCAAGGTGAATGTCGGCGGCGACCGCCTGCTGGATATCGTCTGCGGTGCGCCAAACTGCCGTCAAGGGCTGAAGGTGGCTGTAGCAACCATTGGTGCCGTTCTGCCGGGCGATTTCAAAATCAAAGCCGCGAAACTGCGCGGTGAACCGTCTGAAGGCATGCTGTGCTCGTTCTCCGAGCTGGGCATTTCCGACGATCACAACGGTATTATCGAACTGCCTGTCGATGCACCAATTGGTACCGATATCCGTGAATACCTGAAACTTGACGATAATACTATCGAAATCAGCGTCACTCCGAACCGCGCCGACTGCTTAGGCATTATCGGTGTGGCACGTGACGTAGCTGTATTGAACAAAGCCCCTCTGGTTGAGCCGGAAATAGCGCCAGTAGCCGCAACCATTAGCGACGTCCTGCCGATTCAGGTCGACGCGGTGGAAGCCTGTCCACGCTATCTGGGCCGTGTGGTGAAAGGCATTAACGTTAAAGCGCCAACCCCGCTGTGGATGAAAGAAAAACTGCGTCGTTGCGGCATCCGCTCGATCGATGCCGTGGTTGACGTGACTAACTATGTGCTGCTCGAATTGGGCCAGCCGATGCACGCATTCGACAAAGACCGCATTGAAGGCGGGATTGTTGTCCGCATGGCAAAAGAAGGTGAAACCCTGGTATTGCTGGACGGCAGTGAAGCGAAGCTGAATGCGGATACACTGGTGATTGCGGACCATAACAAAGCGCTGGCAATGGGCGGCATCTTTGGTGGCGAGCACTCAGGTGTGAATGATGAAACGCAAAACGTCCTGCTGGAATGCGCGTTCTTCAGCCCGCTGTCTATTACCGGTCGCGCGCGTCGTCACGGTCTGCACACCGATGCATCTCACCGCTATGAGCGTGGTGTCGATCCGGCGCTGCAACATAAAGCCATGGAGCGTGCTACGCGTCTGCTGATCGATATCTGCGGCGGCGAAGCGGGTCCAATCATTGACGTGACGAACGAAGCCTCGCTGCCAAAACGCGCAACCATTACGCTGCGCCGTAGCAAACTGGATCGTCTGATCGGACACCATATTGCGGATGAGCAGGTGAGCGATATTCTGCGCCGTCTGGGTTGTGATGTCACGGAAGGGCAAGATGAGTGGAAAGCGGTAGCGCCGAGCTGGCGTTTCGATATGGAGATCGAAGAAGATCTGGTCGAAGAAGTCGCCCGCGTATACGGTTATGACAATATCCCGAATACGCCAATTCAGGCGGGTCTAATCATGGGTACGCATCGTGAAGCGGATTTGTCGCTGAAACGCGTAAAAACCATGCTGAATGACAAAGGCTACCAGGAAGTTATTACCTACAGCTTTGTCGACCCGAAAGTCCAGGCGCTGCTGCACCCGGGTGAAGAAGCGCTGCTGCTGCCAAGCCCAATCTCGATTGATATGTCGGCAATGCGTTTATCCCTGTGGACCGGCTTGCTGTCTACGGTAGTGTACAACCAGAATCGTCAGCAAAACCGCGTGCGTATTTTCGAAACGGGTTTACGTTTCGTACCGGACACGCAGGCCAATCTCGGGATCCGTCAGGATCTGATGCTGGCGGGCGCGATCTGCGGTAACCGTCATGATGAACACTGGAATCTGGCAAAAGAGACTGTTGATTTCTATGATCTGAAAGGCGATCTGGAAGCGGTTCTCGACCTGACCGGCAAGCTGGCGGATATTCAGTTCAAAGCTGAAGCGAATCCAGCACTGCATCCGGGGCAGTCTGCGGCGATTTATCTGAAAGGTGAACGCATTGGTTTCATTGGGGTTGTTCACCCTGAACTGGAACGTAAACTGGATCTGAACGGTCGCACTCTGGTGTTTGAACTGGAGTGGAACAAGCTCGCAGACCGCGTGGTGCCTCAGGCGCGTGAAGTTTCTCGCTTCCCGGCGAACCGTCGTGACATCGCGGTCGTTGTGGCTGAAAACGTTCCCGCTGCGGATATTTTATCCGAATGTAAGAAAGTTGGCGTAAATCAGGTAGTTGGCGTAAACTTGTTTGACGTGTACCGCGGTAAGGGTGTTGCGGAGGGTTATAAGAGCCTCGCTATCAGCCTGATCCTTCAGGATACCAGCCGTACACTTGAAGAAGAGGAGATTGCCGCTACCGTCGCCAAATGTGTAGAGGCATTAAAAGAGCGATTCCAGGCATCATTGAGGGATTGAACCTATGGCGCTTACAAAAGCTGAAATGTCAGAATATCTGTTTGATAAGCTTGGGCTTAGCAAGCGGGATGCCAAAGAACTGGTCGAGCTGTTTTTCGAAGAGATCCGTCGTGCTCTGGAAAATGGTGAGCAGGTAAAACTCTCTGGTTTTGGTAACTTCGATCTGCGTGATAAGAATCAACGTCCGGGCCGTAATCCGAAAACGGGCGAAGATATTCCCATTACAGCACGGCGCGTGGTGACCTTCAGACCCGGACAGAAGTTAAAAAGCCGGGTTGAAAACGCAACGCCGAAAGAAGAGTAATCTGAACTAACTAAAAAGGCCGCGAATGCGGCCTTTTTTCTTAGTGGGCCAGAAGGAAAAACAGTCCGGTCAGTGCTGCGCTCAGTAGGTTAGACAACGTGCCCGCCAGGATCACTTTAAGCCCCATTTTAGCAATGAAACTTTTTTTCCCCGGCACAATCCCCCCCAGTACGCCAATCAATGCGGCAGGAGAGGACAAATTGGCAAACCCAGCCAGCGCCATGATCGTTATTATCTGCGAATATTCCGACAGTTGGTCTTTCATTGGAATAAAGCTGGTATACGCGACGAACTCATTCAACACCAATTTTTGACCTAACAGGCTGCCAATTTGCAAGACTTCGTTAGTGGGAATGCCCAACAGCCAGGCAACCGGAGCAAAGAGGTAACTGAAGATAAATTGTAGCGTGACGTTACCATAGCCGAAAAAGCCACAAAACCAACCCAACAAGCCGTTCACCATAGCAATTAATGCAATCAGTGCCAGAAGCATTGCCCCCACGTTAGCGGCTAGCTTCAGCCCGATAGTCGCGCCATTTGTCGCCGCTTCAACGATGTTGATAGGCTTTTCCTCTTGACCAAGCATATCGCCTGACACGTCGGCAGTATTTTCGGGTTCCGTTTCTGGAAACAGCATTTTCGCCATTAACAGACCGCCAGGTGCTGACATAAAAGAGGCGGCTACCAGATAGCGAATTTCGATCCCCATACTGGCATAGCCAACCAGCACTGAGCCTGCGATAGAGGCCACACCACCTGTCATGAGGGCAAACAGTTCTGAGCGCGTCATGCGTGGCGCATAAGGCTTCATCAGGACGAAGACGTCAGTATTGCCCGCAAAAATATTGGCCGTTGCAGCCATGGATTCTGCCGGGCTGGTGCGTAGCAGTTTATGGATACCCGTACCGATGAGACGGATAATCCACTGCATGATGCCCAGGTAGTACAGCACGGAGAACAATGCTGACATAAAAATGATAATCGGCAGAACATGCACGGCAAATACAAACCCCATTTTGAACTGTCCGAGATTACCGAAGAGAAAGTTAATCCCTTCCGACGAATAGTTCAGCATGCCTGACAGACTGTTTGATATGGCGAGTAAGATTTTTTCCCCTAAGGGGACATACAGGATAAATGCAGCAAAAAGAGCCTGGATTGCAAAGGCGCCGCCAACAGTGCGAAACCGGATAGCTTTGCGATTTTCTGAACATAGCCAGGCAACGAGTAACAGGACAACAATGCCAAGTATGACGATGAGTATCTGCATGGTTTATCCCTCATCGGCATCAATGATGCTACGGAAAAGATCTTTAAAGAGAGCATCCCGTTCAATAAATTTTGCGACCTGAATGACGTGACGGCGGTTATCAAAACTCCAGCTCAGATTGTCATTGATCAAAGGGGATGTACGGTATTCACAGGTGAACCAGTCAGGATTCAGGACATAGCCAACCGTAGTGATATCCCAAATGACTTTGCGGGATGCAAAACCAATCCAGGGGCATCGCGGGGCAATTTCAGCAAAGTAGCTACCAATGCGGCTGGTCTCTGCAAAATAGTACTGCATCTCTGGGACCGATGAGGCCATAGTGTTAGCCACGCCAAAGCAGGGGATTTGGGTGAGCGCTACGCCACTATCAAAAAGTACCCGACTCGCCGCAATGTCCTGCATCAGGTTGAATTCATGATTATCTTTCCAGGCATAACTGTTACCCCCAAGCCAGATGACATGAATCTTTGTGACGATGTCCGGCGCGAGGAGCAGTGCGTTAGCGATATTGGTCGGCGCGGCGATTGCGAGTACATGTAATGTTTGCTCAGCCGTTCTTGCCCGGTTAATCAAATCCTGTACTGCTGCTGACATCTCCGGCTGGTTGCTATCTTTCAGATAGCGTGTTGAACCCTGGAATATTTGCGGTATGTTTTCGCGGCGGGGGAGTTTGTTAAATACGCGATAGATCTCATCGACGCTCAGTTGCATGCCTACTGCGGGATCGTCAACATATGTGTGCGAGCCCTCTTTACCAAAATAGTGGTTGGTAAACGGAGCGGCGTAAACAGCTTGCAGATCGAGGCGCTCCGGGTGTAAGAATGCCCAGGCAATGGCCATCTGATCGTCAATTTCATTGTAGGTATCGCTGTCAATAACGATAGGTACTTTGCCATACTTAGGTGGCGTAATTAAGGCAATACGCTGCGCTGAAGTTAATTCAGGCCAGTGGATACTTAACATCGTTAATGTTCCTTAAGTTAGAAGTCGTAGGCCAGTCGATAAATGAGAATATCGCCATATCCATCCGCACCAAGTTTGTTATAAAAGTATCGATACATTAATGTGGTGGATATATGAGGCATGATTTTCCAGGTAATATTCAGGCCGCCGTTTAAACCATTGCTACCATGATTGTTAGCGGTATAGTCATCATTACGGTCAAGTTCTATTTCATTCCAATTGGACAGTAAGAAGTCCTGGTTGAGAAGATTGAAAGCATAGCCAGCGTTCCATCCGATTGAGAAACCATTGAGTCCATTAATATCATAAGCTGGGCCAAAATTACTGTGCGCGGTAATGTACTGACGAGCAATCCAGGGTTTAAACCACCATCCATCGCCTTTCAGGTCGGTATAGCCAAGCCCAATAAATTGATTCGTCTCTTTAAAATTGGGGCTTTGCGAATTATAGACTTTTGTAAATAAGCTGGCACCTGTTTTCCAGAGGTAGGTATGGATTTCACCATTCGCAGTCTGCCCCTGATTTCCCTCGTCATCTAGAATGTTTTCAAAATCATAAAAACCGTACATTTCACCCCAATCAAAACCAATACCTCCCTCAATACCAATTAAGGCTTGTTCATATTCGAGGTCTTTAACACCGGCATCCCAGGATTGATAGTCAAAATGTATATTCCCCCAGCCGTATTGTTGTTCAGCTAATGAGGAAAAAGCTACGCACGATAATAAAGCCCCGAAGGCGATTTTTTTCATTCCATATCCCTATTTTGGTGGTGGGTTAATATCAGTATTTATTACAAGCTAATCGTTTTAATACGAGTTCATGGGATGGCATATTGGCTGCACCTTCACGCTCTACGGCCAGTGCTGCAAATACACAGGCGTAATGAATTGCGTTGGCAATATTTTCTCCACAGGCAAGTCGTGCAGCGAGTGCACCATTAAATGCATCACCGGCGCCGGATGTATCAATATTAACGGCGGGATATGCCGGGAACTGTTGGTGTGTAGATCCATCAAATAACCAGCACCCATCTTTGCCTAACGTAATTAGAATATATTGTGGTCCCATTTGGTGCATGGTTTCGGCGGCCTGACGAATATCGTCTGGCGTACGAATAGCCTTGCCAATAATCGCCTCTGCTTCTGTGAGGTTTGGGGTCAGGATGTGTGTCCAGCGGAGAAGATCTGTCACTTCCTTGCGCCATGGTGCTGGATTCAGGATTGTCATCACCCCGGCGGCATGTGCGAACTTAATAGCTTGAGCTGTAGCGTCAGGATTGTTTTCCATCTGCGTCAAAAAAACATTGGCGGTGCCAATCTCGTCATAACAGGATATAATTTCTTCACTCGTTATTTCCTGATTAGCCCCTGGATTAATAACGATTACATTATCGCCAGCCTCTTCGGATATCATCACTACGGCACTGCCGGTTGGTGCATCATTTTTGGTAAAGATGGTTAGTTTTTCTAATCCTACGCCATTTAAAAAATGCTGGGCTTTGGTTGAAAACTCATCTTCACCTAATTTGACTGTAAAATAAGTGCGAGCATTGGCTTGTGCGGATGCTATCGCCTGGTTGCTGCCTTTCCCTCCGGGTAAACAACAGGAAAAAAGCGCGCGCGTGGTTTCCCCTGAAATAGGAAAACGGTGAAGCCGATAGACTAAGTCGGTATTAAATGAACCCAGAATGTAAACTTTCCCACTGTTTTCGTTCATTGATATTTCTCGTTCGATCTTTGATTGGTTAATGATGATGTTTTGGTGCAAATAAAGAGAGTTGTTCTCATATAATGGGAATTCATTGTCGTGATTATATACAGCACCTCCATAGCATGAGCGGACATGTCCTGTTTTTACGAGGTCATTGATGTCGCGGCGGAGTGTTCTTTCCGTAACATCAAGTACCTTAACAAGAGATGATATTTTTACACTTCCTTGTTTTTTGAGTAGTGTTAAAATATAGCGAAGACGCTGTTTTTTGTAACGACAGGGCATCTAATCCTCACTTTTCATGAATGTGATGAGAGGTCCATGTAATAAGTTTATTTTGTCTATACGTTAATTTCTTTGGTGAATGAATTTATTTGTTGAATAAATAATTAAAGATCTGATTACCACTAAGTACACCGATGATACCAAATACACCAGGCCAGGCAGCAGGGGCTGGAATGGGGAGTTTTATTAATGTAAATATGAAACCAATAATTGCGCCGGCAATAAGCGAAAGAATTATATCCATAAGATAATTCCTGAGGGTGTTATGATGATACGAAGACTACACAATATATTTACGTATTGATGAGAAGACAATCACACAAAACTTCTGCAACCGGACATCTTGTCCGATTGTGGTTATTTATTTAATCTCAGGGGCGATATTAATAATGACAGCTTCTACCTGGTATTGCTGCCAGCATTGCATTATGCAAAAGTCTAAGGTTCATGCTGTTTTGGGCCATTGCCTCATTTGCGGTAGAGCTTCCTTCCATGTTTTTTGCTTTCATCGTAAAATTAATGAGATAACCCATAAAAAAAGTATAAACATGCAACCTTTTGCACAATTACAACGTCGGCGAGACCGATACTGGTTAGGCACTTTATCGCTGTTGCTATTGGTCATGCTCGTGATTAGCTTATGCGCAGGAGAACAGTGGATCGCCCCCGGCGACTGGTTCAGCGCCCGCGGCGATCTGTTCGTCTGGCAAATCCGATTTCCCCGTACCCTCGCCGTTTTGCTGGTAGGCGCTGCGTTGGCCTTATCTGGCGCAGTGATGCAAGCTCTCTTTGAAAACCCGCTCGCAGAGCCTGGATTACTGGGCGTGTCGAATGGCGCGGGAGTCGGGCTCATCGCGGCGGTGCTGCTGGGGCAGGGGCAGCTCCCTGGCTGGGCGTTGGGTTTATGCGCCATCGCAGGGGCGCTGATTATCACGCTTATTC
>NZ_SZWS01000054.1:115361-122019 GCF_005281245.1 Citrobacter sp. wls826 | reverse complement strand
TGCCCGCCGTCATTTGTCTACCAGCCGCCTGCTGTTGGCGGGGGTGGCGCTGGGCATTATCTGTAGCGCGCTGATGACATGGGCCATCTACTTCTCCACTTCTTTTGATTTGCGACAGCTAATGTACTGGATGATGGGGGGCTTTGGCGGCGTTGACTGGCATCAGGCCTGGCTCATGGTGGCGTTGATTCCGGTGCTGGTGTGGATCTGCTGTCAGTCGCAGCCGATGAATATGCTGGCGCTGGGGGAGACTTCTGCACGTCAGTTGGGATTGCCATTATGGTTCTGGCGCAACCTGCTGGTGGTCGCCACGGGCTGGATGGTTGGCGTAAGCGTGGCTCTGGCGGGAGCGATTGGCTTTATTGGGCTTGTGATCCCACATATTCTGCGGCTGTGCGGCTTAACCGATCATCGCGTGTTACTGCTGGGCTGCGCGTTGGCTGGCGCTATCGTGTTACTGTTGGCTGATGTTGTCGCGCGTCTGGTGCTGGCCTCGGCTGAGCTGCCAATTGGCGTGGTGACGGCCACCATGGGCGCACCGGTATTTATCTGGCTATTGTTAAAAGCCGCGCGCTAGAACGCGTTGATTCGGTCTATGATTAAAAACTGAAAATCCACCTGTTGTTCTGGAGATGCTATGCAAAACACTATCCTCGATACAGACGTGACGACCATCGACGGCGAGGTTACCTCACTGCAGCCGTATGCCGGAAATGTGCTGTTAATCGTCAACGTTGCTTCAAAATGTGGGCTAACGCCGCAATATGAGCAACTGGAGAATCTGCAGAAAGCCTGGCATCAGCAGGGCTTTACCGTTCTTGGGTTCCCCTGCAACCAGTTTCTGGGCCAGGAGCCGGGCAGTGAAGAGGAAATAAAAACGTACTGCAGTACCACCTGGGGCGTTACCTTCCCGATGTTCAGCAAAATTGAGGTCAATGGCGAGGGACGCCATCCGCTGTATCAGAAACTGATTGATGCCGCGCCAACCGCCGTCGCGCCTGCGGATAGTGGATTCTATGAGCGTATGGCGAGTAAAGGTCGGGCGCCGCTCTACCCGGACGATATTCTGTGGAATTTCGAGAAGTTTTTAGTGGGTCGGGATGGTCAGGTACTGCAACGATTTTCACCTGATATGACGCCTGAGGATCCTGTTCTGGTGCAATCCATCAAGATGGCGCTGGCAAACTAATGTCTCGATTGATGCAGCTACAGGACGTAGCAGAATCGACCCGACTTGGCCCGCTTTCTGGTGAGATAAAAGCAGGGGAGATCCTGCATTTAGTGGGGCCTAACGGCGCAGGAAAGAGCACGCTGTTGGCGCGAATGGCGGGGCTGACGACCGGCAAGGGCAGCATCACCTTTGGTGATGTGTCATTGGATGAATGGCCGGCAGCAAAGCTGGCGCAATATCGCGCTTATCTTGCGCAACAGCAAAACCCGCCGTTTGCGATGCCGGTCTGGCATTTTCTGACGCTGCATCAACCCGATAAAGCACGCACCGATCTGTTACAGGAAGTCGCCGATGCGCTTGGGCTTGCGGATAAGCTGGGACGCAGCGTGAATCAGCTCTCCGGCGGTGAGTGGCAGCGCGTGCGCCTGGCTGCGGTTATCCTGCAGATTTGCCCACAAGCGAATCCATTCGGCCAGCTTTTACTGCTGGATGAGCCGATGAACAGCCTGGACGTGGCGCAACAAAATGCACTGGACCGGATGCTGGGTCAGTTGTGTTTGCAGGGCATCGCGATTGTAATGAGCAGCCATGACCTTAATCACACCTTACGTCATGCGCACAAGGCCTGGCTCCTCAAACGCGGGAAGCTGCTTGCCAGTGGTGCTCGTGATACGGTACTAACGCCGGCCAATTTGTCTGCGGCTTATGGCGTGAACTTCCGTCGTTTGGATATTGAAGGCCACAGAATGCTCATATCAACCACTTAAGTTAAATGGGTTCTTGAAAATCATATAATTTCCACGCTAAATTGACATAAAAATATAATTCAGAGGATTCGTCCTGAATGCGCTTTTGGCTTCTTTTCATCACAGCATTGTTTTTGGCGGGCTGCAGCAGCCATCGTGCTCCTGCGCCAAATGCCCGCTTGTCGGATTCTATCGCCGTTATCGCCGGGCTTAATGACCAGCTACAAACCTGGCATGGCACACCCTATCGTTATGGCGGCATGAGCCGTAGCGGAGTGGATTGTTCTGGATTTGTATTGATGACAATGCGCGATAAATTCGATCTGCAACTCCCGCGTGATACCCGCACGCAATCAAAGATTGGTACCGAAATTGATAAAGATGATTTGCTGCCCGGCGATCTGGTGTTCTTTAAAACCGGGTCTGGGGAAAGCGGTCTGCATGTCGGAATTTACGATACCAATAATCAATTTATTCATGCCTCAACCAGCCGTGGTGTGATGCGCTCGTCACTGGACAACGTTTACTGGCGCAAAAACTTTTGGCAGGCGCGACGTATTTAATCCTCATCAGTCACGAGGCTGCCTACGGCTGAGCAGCCTCGACATTTCCATTTGTTAGTAACTTCTTATTTCTGCCGCCAGCCGGACAATACCCCTGAACATTAAGAGCGTATCTTGCTAAAAATATGATTTATTCCGAGATATTAAAAAGTGCAAAGCTGGATATTCGCTTATAATCAGGATAAGCTAAAAAAAAGGGATTCGATTTACTGGCTATAAAGGGAAAAATGAAAGGGCCTCTACTTGCATCAGCAATAACGTATTTCTCCATCCTTTGCTACAGGATGCCGGATAACACCTATGCAGAGGGGCTGGCACGATGATTGTTTCAATGGATACTCTTTACCATTCAGAGTTCTCTTTTCTCCCTGCGAGAAACGAAAAAGGCGATCTTGAATACGTAGATATCATTACCAGTTTTGCCAGTGCGCAGGGGGATGTGCGTATACCCACCGAGCTGGTCCTACCTCGGATGTCGGACGAAGAGCAATGTCGCTTATTTACCGAAAAGCTTGAATTAATCGAAACGTGCCAACATTTTTTTATTCAACGAAAGGTTTCTGCCTGGATTAATTTAACGCCGGCAATTGCTAATACTTTATTATCAGATGCTAAATTTGCTTCACAAGTTGAACGATTGTCATTTCTGGAACTGGCTATTAATGAAAACTATCCAGAGTTAAATAATGGAAAAGCGAATCCAACGCTGGCAGCACTGGCGGCGCGATTTCCATTAGTACTGACAAACTATGGTGCTGGTGGCATATCAAATCGGGCAATTTTTGATGGGCTGTTCAAACGCGTCGTGCTCGATAAAAACTTTGTTCAACAAAGGATTACACATATTTCGTTTGAGCCATTTATGCGGGCTATCCTGGCACAGCTATTTCCCAGCAGTGAGTCAATTATCATTAGCGGTATTGATACACCCGAGATGTTAGCGCGCGTACTGCCTCTGGGATTCAGCGCCATGCAGGGCGCGCTGTGGCCTGCTGTGCCCCCCGCGCAGATAATTTCGCTCGCGAAGATATAACCCTCATATTTGCTGGTGTTTAACAGGCTTTTAACAGTCTACACTAGAGACAGGAGGCCCTATGACCCTGTCTTTTACCACCCGCTGGCGTGATGAATTACCAGCAACCTATACAGCACTTTCACCCACTCCCCTGAAAAATGCGCGCCTGATCTGGCATAACGCTGCGCTGGCGGAGCAATTAGCTATTCCAGAGACGCTATTTGATATTCCGACCGGAGCCGGTGTTTGGGGCGGTGAATCGTTGCTTCCCGGGATGTCGCCTTTAGCGCAAGTTTATAGCGGACATCAGTTTGGCGTCTGGGCGGGCCAGCTTGGCGATGGACGCGGGATCCTGTTGGGCGAACAACAGCTCGCTGACGGCTCAACGTGTGACTGGCACCTGAAAGGCGCCGGACTTACGCCTTATTCCCGTATGGGGGATGGTCGCGCCGTACTGCGCTCGACAATTCGCGAAAGCCTGGCCAGCGAAGCGATGCATTACCTGGGAATACCGACTACGCGGGCATTGTCGATTGTTACCAGCGACACGCCGGTGTATCGCGAAACGGTAGAATCAGGGGCGATGCTCATTCGCGTGGCGCAAAGCCATATGCGCTTTGGCCATTTTGAGCATTTTTACTATCGCCGTGAGCCGGAAAAAGTGCGCCAGTTGGCTGACTTTGCGATTCGCTATTATTGGCCGCAATGGCAGGAAGACGCCGATAAGTATCAGCTGTGGTTTAACGATGTTGTCACGCGTACTGCGACGTTAATCGCGGACTGGCAGGCGGTAGGATTTGCGCATGGTGTCATGAACACCGACAACATGTCGATTCTGGGACTGACGATGGATTACGGCCCATTCGGTTTCCTTGATGACTACGTGCCCGATTTTATCTGCAACCACTCAGACAAACAGGGGCGATACAGTTTCGATAATCAACCGGCCGCGGCGCTTTGGAACCTGCAACGTCTGGCGCAAACTCTGTCGCCATTTATCCCGGTCGAGGCGCTTAATGATGCGCTGGACAGTTATCAACTGGCGCTGTTAACACGCTACGGTCAGCGGATGCGACAAAAGCTTGGCTTCTTTAGCGAGCAAAAAAACGATAACGAACTGCTTAGTGAACTGTTTAACCTGATGGCGCGGGAAAGAAGCGACTATACCCGAACGTTTCGCATGCTCAGTCAGACGGAACAACACAGCGCGCAATCCCCGCTGCGCGATGAGTTTATCGACCGCGCAGCGTTTGACGACTGGTTCACGCGGTATCGCTCACGCCTGCAGCAAGACAACATTGCCGACGCAGACAGACAAACGCAGATGAAGGCGGCTAATCCGGCGATGGTATTGCGTAACTGGTTGGCGCAACGGGCGATTAATCAGGCAGAGCAGGGGGATTACGCCGAGCTGCATCGGTTACACGAGGCGTTGCGTACCCCATTTGTCGATCGTGATGATGACTATGTCAGCCGTCCACCTGACTGGGGCAAACGGCTGGAGGTGAGCTGTTCAAGCTAAGGGGCCAGAAACACCTGCGGGGATCCGTTGGCCGGATGCTGGCCAACGTGTACCTGGGCGCCATACCAGCGCTTCAGGTCATCGGCCTGTAACACGGCCTCTGGCGTTCCCTGCGACACCAGCCTGCCGTTGTGCAGCAACACTATTCTGTCTGCCCACAGTGCGGCGAGATTCAGATCGTGAAGCACAATGCACACATGCAGCTCTTGTGAAGCGGTAAGCGTCTTCAGCAAGCGCAACAGATGCTGCTGGTGGTAAAGATCCAGCGCAGAGGTAGGTTCATCAAGGAATAACCAGCCGCGAGGCGCGCCGTCGCACCAAAGTTGCGCCAGTGCACGGGCTAACTGTACTCGCTGTTGTTCGCCGCCGGAAAGCGCGGCGTATTGCCGGCCCGCCAGCGGTGTACATCCGGTCATTTCCATCACCTGAGCGATAAGTCGAGGTTCCGACCGCGAGGTCCAGGGCGCACGCCCCATCGCGATGACGGCCTCTACCGGCCAGTCAAATCCCAGTTGTGTTTGCTGGCGCATCACCGCCCGATGCCGCGACAGTGTCTGGGTATGCCATTCATCCAGCGGTTTACCCGCCAGCACGCAGCGCCCTATAGCCGGTTTCAGAAAACCGGTCAGCAGGCGCAGCAGGGTGGATTTCCCCGCACCGTTTGGGCCGATGAGCGCCACCAGTTCACCTTTTTCGAGAGCAAGAGTGACGTCGTCAATCACCGCTCTGCCCGCGACGCGATAGTGAAGCCCTTCAGCGATGAAATGTTCAGCCATGCGGTCCTCGCTGACGAAAAATAAGCCATAAAAACCACGGTGCGCCGAGAAGACTGGTTAGCAAACCGACCGGCATTTCCGCAGGCGCAACCGCCGTACGGGCCAGCGTGTCGGCTATCAGCAATAAAAATGCGCCCGCCAGCACGGAACCTGGGATAACGGCCCGATGGTCTGAGCCGAGCCACATGCGCATCAGATGCGGGATAACCAGCCCGATAAAGCCAATTACGCCGCTTACCGCCACGGCTGCGGCAACCAGCAGTGCGCTACAAAGTAGCAAAACACGCTGAACGGTACGCACATCTACGCCGAGGTAATGCGCCTCTTCCTCACCTAACTGCAGCAGGTTCAGCGCCGGTGCCAGACGCCAAATGATCAGCACCGTCGGGACAGTCAATGAAGTGACAGCCAACAGCGTGGACCATTGCGCGGCCCCCAGACTGCCCATCCCCCATAGCGACAGCTGGCGCAGTTGCGCGTCATTACTGACCCACGACAGAACGCCAACCGCCGCCCCGCACAGCGCGTTGATGGCAATACCGACCAACAGCAGACGTGAGAGTGAAGCGTCGCGCTGTTGGCTAAGGATAAAAATAACCACCGTTGCCGCCAGCGCACCGAGAAAAGCGGCCAGCATGGGGGCGTACAGCATCAACAGCGTGGGCAAAGAGACCGGCAGCACTACCCACAGGGCGACGGCGCAGGCGGCTCCGCTGCTTATCCCCAGTAATCCCGGATCGGCAAGCGGGTTGCGAAACAGGCCCTGCATCACGCAGCCCGCGAGCGCCAGAGAACCGCCAATCACTAGCGCCAGCAGGACGCGGGGCAGGCGAATGGTGAGCCAGATTTGACGCAGTGCCTCATC
>NZ_SZWS01000054.1:111441-115305 GCF_005281245.1 Citrobacter sp. wls826 | reverse complement strand
GCAACGCGCCAAAACCGGTAGCCATAATTGTCATCACGACCAACATGAGTGCGAGTGTCCATAAAGAACAACGGATACGTCGCGACATCAGGGCAATTGCTCAGCTTTAGCGCGAAGCTGCAAAATGGCCTGCGGCGTGCGTACGCTAAAGCCGAGCAGCGCCATATCGTCAACCTGCAATACCTGTTTATTTCGTCCGGCAGGCGTCTGCGCCAGGCCCGGCAGCGCCCACAGGTTATCTTCGCCACCCATCGCCTTAACGCCGTCCTGTGAAATCACCACCAGATCGGGCTGGCTGGCAATGACACCTTCCTGCGACAGCGGCTGATAGCGGTTAACGCCCTGCATTGCGTTGCGCAAACCGGCGGCACGAATAGCCGCATCGGCTGCAGTTTGCTGGCCCGCTGCCATCGCGGTCATCCTGCCATGATTGAGAATAAACAGCACGCGTTTGTTAAGTTCAGATGACGGCAGCGCCGCCAGTTCCTGACGGAAGCGGGTGCGCAGCGTTTCGCCATCGGCCTCCCTATGGGTGGCTTCGGCGATGACGCGAATTTTTTCATCAATCACGTTAAGCTCGTTGCTTGCCGGGATCGTCACAACCCTGACGTTGCTCTGTTCGAGCTGTTTTAGCGCCAGAGAGGGCTGCGCCTGCGCGCTGGCAAGGACCAGCGTAGGGCGGGTGGCAAGGATCCCTTCAGCGTTGAGTTGGCGCAAATAACCGACATCAGGTAGGGCGTTTGCTGCTTCAGGCCACTGGCTGGTGCTGTCTCGCGCCACAAGGGAAGACTGTGCTCCCAGTGCGTATACAATCTCGGTGACATCGCCACCGAGAGCAACAACCCGTTCCCTGGACGCAGCCAGCGCTACGATGGGCAGTAGCGCAATCAGGACCAGCAGTTTTTTCATGCGGCCAGCCCTTTCGGCGTCAGTGCGTCAATTTGCGCGCGCCATTGCGTCTGCTCCGGTTCACCTTCCGTTCGTTGACCATACAACTGGGCGATTTGCGTGCCGTCGGCAGCAAACAGTTCCAGACTGGTGACGTGGCCATCGGCGGTCGGTTTGCGCGTTACCCATGTTTCTGCCACGCTCTCTTCCAGCAGGTGTAAGGTAAATGTCGGGTTGAATATATTCAGCCAGCCTTTCATCGGCACCAGTTTTTCTATCACACCGGTAAAAATCTGTACGCAGCCACGATTACCCACAAAGACCATAATTTCATTGCCATCCTGGCGCGCGGTGTCGAGTAACTGCGCCAGAGCGCTATTTGCGACTTTACAGGCCAGATCGTCGCCCACCAGGTTAAACGCCTGTTGGCGGGTGAGATCGTGGCGTTTCAGCAGACCGAAGAACTGGTGTACATCGGTCATGGCTCGCCACTCTTGATCAACGGTCTGCGCATCGACCGTGACGGTGGCTGGAGCAGAAGGGGGGGCGGGTTGCAGCGCCAGAGGCGGGTTTTCAGCGAAGATGAAACGGGTCAGCAACGCAGCCCATTCCTCAATGAGGGTATTCTGTGTGGCATAGACCTTCAGCAGCGCATCCCCCTGATGGTCAAAGAACTGAATGCTCTGACGTTCGCCGTGGGCGGTTGTTTCGCTGATATGGAACACGCTTGCCCACTGATTGAGGAACAGGCGCAGGTCGAGGGCGCGCGGATTGAGTACCAGTCCGGCATGACCGTTCAGGTGCTGATTGGTAAACGCACCAACCTGCTCATGCACCGCATATTCGTTGCGGCATATACATTTGGTTTCGCCGACGGCTTCCAGTGCGCCGAGGATTTCACGCACTTCGCCCCGTAAGCGCCAGGCGTCATGACCGACGCGCGCGAAGGTCAGTTCGGCTTCGCTAATATTCATCAATCCCGCAATATCACGTGCGTATTTGCCAGGATTTTCTTTCTTCAGTTCCAGCCAGCGTGTGTAATGATTCATTGTCTCTTCCTTCCAGATTGCTGCCCCGGCGAACCGGGGAAAAGTGATTACCACTGATAACTCACGAAAATTTTGCCATTACGACCATCCTGCGGAATGCCCTGCGGCGACCAGTACTCTTTGTCGAAGGCGTTGCCCAGTACCAGCGTGGTGGTCATGCCTTTCAGCGCTTGTTGGCCCTGATAGCTCACGTAGAAATCGTTTACCGCATAACCGGGCTGTTTCGTGTAGCTGCTGCTGATATGCGTTGAACGGTCAGCAAATGTACCTATCCAGCCAACGGAGAAACCGCTGTGCGCAACCGGTACGTTCAGTTTGCTGGTGACGGTATCCGGGTTAATGCTGGAAATGTATTCGCCGGTGTCTGTATCTTTGCCGCGCGTACGGTTATAGGCCATGTCGAGGCTGAACAGATCGGCGGAATATTTCGCCATCACGTCCCAGCCCCAGATTTTGGCGTTGGGTACGTTATAGGACATGGTTGTCGCGGCGGCGAAGTCGACGCTGGTGGAGATGTAATCTTTCGCTTTGGTGTCGAAATAGCTGGCTTTAAATTCGAGCGCATCGCTCGCCATCAACAGATCGTCAAAGCGCAGGCCAAATCCGTATTCCTGGGTTTCGTTGGTTTCCGGGCGTAGGTTAGGGTTTGGCACCCAGTAGTTGGTGTAAAAACGGCCAATCGAGAAGTGTTTCGCATCGTTATACATCTCGCCCATGGTCGGCGCACGGAAGGCCTGAGCGTATGAACCGAACAGCATCAGCCAGTCGGTTGGCGCAACGGTGAGCCCGGCGCGGGACGACCATTTATCGGCATCGACATCTTCATAGCCGTCGCTGCTGCCACGATAAGAGTCATAACGGGTACCGCCCAGCAGCGTAACCGGCAGGTCGCGCAGGGTGATTTCATCTTGTAGCCAACCGGAGCTGAAATCGATTTTTGCCTCCGGGAAACCGGTGGTTGCGCCGCCTGGCTGTTGTTCCTGACGATAGTATTCCCCGCCGTAGGTCAGCAAATGAGATGCAAAAGAGTCGGTAAACAGGCGGCTGCGGTTGTCGATTTTGCCGCCTTTGGTGGTTTGTTTGCGAAACTCGCCGGTGTTATCCGTGTTTTGCGCATTAATGCGTGCTTCGGACCAGTAGATGCGGGCATCCGCGTTCAACCAGTCATTGTCTGCTGGAGCAATCGAGTAGGTCAGTTGCGCGTCGCGCTGGATGGTTGAGCGATCGGTCATCGGGTTGCTGGTGGCATCCGCTGCGCTGGTTTGCGGGTTTTTAGGTTCACGGGCGTCATTGTTGTAGTAACGCAGCGAGCCGGCCAGCGTCTGGGCGCTGTCAATTTTCCAGCTGCCTTTCGCCAGCATATTGTTAATCGCTTCGTCGTTTGGTGCCGTAGTACCGTCGCTCTGGCGCAAATCACCGCGATCGCGACTGGACCAGGCAAGCAGTCCGTCCAGCGTATCGGTGCGACCAAACGCGCTGGCGCCCATACCGAGGCTGTGATCGCCGGTTGCCGCGGTACCGAACACGCGATAACCGCTGTTTTGTCCGGCTTCCAGCAGATCTTTGGCATCCGCAGTGTCATAGGCGATCACTCCACCTAAAGCGCCGCTACCGTACAGCAGTGCAGAAGGGCCACGGACGACCTCGATGCGTTTGATCAGCGCCGGATCGAGGAAGGTACTGTTCAGGTGTCCGGTGTCGGTTCCCTGACGAACGCCATCAACCAGCACCAGAACGCCACGTCGATCGTAGCCGCGCAGATTCACGTCCTGGCCGTTAGTGCGACCGGTGCCGTCAAGGGTCAGGCCCGGAACCGTACGCAACAGGTCGGCTGCTGAGCTGGCGGTCTGGTTTTCCGGCGCGGTGGCATCAATCACGCTGACCATCATCGGCGCTTCAAAAGCACTACGGGCATTGCCGGTAGCGG
>NZ_SZWS01000054.1:107325-111387 GCF_005281245.1 Citrobacter sp. wls826 | reverse complement strand
CTTCTACCGCCGCATACGCGACGGTGGGCAGGTTACTGATAATCGCCAGCGCCAAGAGCGAAGGGCGCAAGGATGCAGTGTGCAGGTGTGGCATAGCAACTCTCCATTAGGAAATCGAAAAGCGCTGGCTGCCTGGGTATTACCTGGGTGGCTGGCGAAAAGTGGTGTTTATTTGGTCAGAATGAGTTTTCCGGCTTGTGTCTGGCGCAGCAAATAGAGCTGGCCATCGTGTTCTATGATCACGCGCCCCTCTTTGCCCAGCAGACTTTTACTGTCAATTCGGCGCTCGTTTGGCGCGACGGCAGGCGGTGTTTTTTCTTTTGCGGGCGTTGTTGTGTTATCCATACGTGAATAGTTTTTAAAAATAACAATCAATTTAACAATGATAATCATTATCAACAAACTGCAAAATTGCGGCAAGCCTTTTTGTGAAATAATTGTGACGAGAATAAATTTTGTACAATAAGGAGGGGGAAAACAAAGGATTAGCACCGGGCAACGTGATGTTACCCGGCGAACAGCATTAAAAACGGCTATCAACCGCAGAGGCGAGTTTTTCAACCAGCAGTTCAGTATCTTCCCAGTTCAGGCACGGGTCGGTAATGGACTGGCCGTAAACCAGCGGCTGGCCGCTAACGATTTTTTGCGTACCTTCACGCAGGAAACTCTCCGCCATAATCCCGGCAATCGCCGTCGAACCATTGCGAATTTGCTGGCACACATCATCACAAACGTCCAACTGACGACGATGCTGCTTCTGGCAATTGCCATGGCTAAAATCGACCACCAGATGTTCAGGCAGGGAAAATTCGTGCAGGGTATCGCAGGCGGCGGCAATATCTTCAGCATAATAATTCGGCTTTTTACCGCCGCGCATGATGATATGCCCGTAAGGATTACCGCTGGTCTGATAAATGGTCATCTGGCCGGTTTTATCCGGAGAGAGGAACATATGGCTGGCACGGGAGGCGCGAATCGCATCGACGGCAATACGCGTATTGCCATCCGTACCGTTTTTAAAGCCGACCGGGCAGGAAAGCGCAGAGGCCATTTCACGGTGGATCTGGCTTTCGGTGGTGCGCGCGCCAATGGCACCCCAACTGATTAAATCGGCAATAAACTGACCGGTCACCATGTCGAGGAATTCTGTTGCCGTGGGTACGCCCAGTTCATTGACCTGCAACAGCAGTTTGCGCGCCAGTTCAATGCCGTGGTTCACGCGGTAGCTGCCGTTTAAATCCGGGTCGGAAATTAAACCTTTCCAGCCCACTACGGTGCGCGGTTTTTCAAAATAAGTGCGCATCACGATTTCCAGACGCGCCTGATGTTTTTCGCGCAGCGCCTGTAAACGCGTCGCGTATTCCATGGCGGCATCAAGATCGTGAATCGAGCAGGGACCTACGATCACCAGTAAACGAGCGTCTTCACCATTTAATATTTTTTCTATCCGGCGTCGGGAGTCCGTAACATGACGGGCGACGGAGGACGAAACAGGATGCCGTTGCGCAAGCTCTGCTGGAGTGACCAGGTTGTCAATACGCGCAGTACGGAGTTCATCGGTTCTGTTCATTACTTGTCTCAGAAATTTGTTGCTTCAACGGCAGGACTACCGGGAAGTGATGTATATCACAATATCATACTCATCCTGCCTGGTGGCGAGCATAATAACAAAAAATCGAACCAATGCACTAGCATTCTAGTACATGCGGCGATTCAGCCCCATGATGTCGAGGATCTTGGTAGCAATCTCTTCTACCGAATAATTGGTACTGTTCAGCCATGGGATCTGGTTTTTCCGGTATAGCGCTTCCACCTCAGCAACCTCCATCCGGCACTGGCGCATCGAGGCGTAACGGCTGTTTTCCCGGCGCTCTTCGCGGATGGCTGCCAGGCGCTCAGGGTCGATGGTCAGGCCGAACAATTTATGCTGTAACGGCTTCAGGGACGCTGGCAGCACCAGATTATCCATATCATCGGCAATAAAGGGGTAGTTGGCCGCGCGAATGCCAAACTGCATGGCCAGATACAAACTGGTCGGGGTTTTACCGCAACGGGAAACGCCAAGCAGGATCACCTGCGCCTGATCGAGGTTGCGCAACGAAATGCCGTCGTCATGGGCGAGGGTATAATCAATGGCGGCAATGCGCGCGTCGTACTTGTTAAGGTTGCCGGGGTTCAGGCCGTGGGTACGATGGGCGATCGGCGTAGGATCGAGCTTCATCTCTTGCTGCAGTGGGGCAACCAACGCCTGCACGATATCCTGACAAAATCCTTCGCTTTGCAAAATGATCGAGCGAATTTCCGGCAAAACGATAGAGTAAAACACCAGAGGGCGCACGCCAGTTTGTTGATAGATCGCGTCAATCTGGTCTTTAACCGCTCGCGCACGACTCTCATTTTCCACAAACGGCAGCGTAATGCTGCTGATCGTAACCGGAAATTGCGACATTACCGCGTGGCCCAATACCTCGGCGGTGATGGCCGTACCATCAGAAATATAAAATACGTGACGATCAACAGCATTATCCATTTTGCTCATCCTGGGGCAGACATAATTCTCTGAAAGCATAAATTAAAATTCGCCAGAAGCGAATATTGCTGCATCTATTTTGTAAAATGAAACGGTATTTTTATATTTACTGAAAAGTACATTTCATTTTTCGGAACAAATGTTTATACCGGTAGTTTTTGTGGTGATCCCCTGTGGCTCGCGGGTTTGCGCAAATGCGGAAACAATCTGAAAAAATAAAAAATAAAGTTGCTTGAACGATTCACCGTTTTTTTCGCTGAAGTAAATATGCAAAGATAATTACGCAAAATTGAGTTTCCTAACCTCGTTCATATATAAGGATTGTTCGATGTCCAACAATGGCTCGTCACCGCTGGTGCTTTGGTATAACCAACTCGGCATGAATGATGTAGACAGAGTTGGGGGCAAAAATGCCTCCCTGGGTGAAATGATTACTAACCTTTCCGGTATGGGTGTTTCCGTACCGAATGGTTTTGCAACGACCGCCGATGCGTTTAACCAGTTTCTGGACCAGAGCGGTGTAAACCAGCGCATTTATGAGCTGCTGGATAAAACGGATATTGACGATGTCACCGAGCTTGCGAAAGCCGGCGCACAGATCCGCCAGTGGATTATCGACACTCCTTTCCAGCCGGAGCTGGAAAATGCCGTCCGCGATGCCTACGCGCAGCTGTCAGCAGACGATGCCCATGCCTCTTTTGCCGTGCGCTCTTCCGCCACCGCAGAAGATATGCCAGATGCGTCATTTGCCGGTCAGCAGGAAACCTTCCTCAACGTCCAGGGATTTGATGCCGTACTGGTTGCTATCAAACACGTCTTTGCCTCGCTGTTTAACGACCGTGCAATCTCTTATCGCGTTCACCAGGGTTATGACCATCGTGGCGTGGCGCTCTCTGCTGGCGTTCAGCGGATGGTGCGCTCAGACCTCGCGTCTTCCGGCGTAATGTTCTCCATCGATACCGAATCCGGTTTCGATCAGGTGGTGTTCATCACTTCCGCATGGGGCCTGGGCGAGATGGTCGTGCAGGGTGCCGTTAACCCGGATGAATTCTACGTGCACAAACCGACTCTGGCGGCAAACCGTCCGGCGATCGTCCGTCGCACAATGGGTTCGAAAAAAATCCGCATGGTCTACGCGCCAACCCAGGAACATGGCAAGCAGGTGACGATTGAAGATGTACCGCAGGAGCAGCGCGACATTTTCTCCCTGACCAACGCAGAAGTGCAGGAACTGGCGAAGCAGGCGGTACAGATCGAGAAGCACTACGGTCGTCCGATGGACATCGAATGGGCGAAAGACGGTCATACCGGCAAACTGTTCATTGTGCAGGCGCGTCCGGAAACTGTGCGCTCGCGCGGCCAGGTGATGGAGCGTTATACGCTGCATGCTCAGGGTAAAATTATTGCTGAAGGTCGTGCTATCGGTCACCGCATTGGCGCGGGTCCGGTCAAAGTCATTCAGGACATCAGCGAAATGAACCGTATCGAACCTGGCGACGTCCTGGTTACCGACATGACCGACCCGGACTGGG
>NZ_SZWS01000054.1:106078-107284 GCF_005281245.1 Citrobacter sp. wls826 | reverse complement strand
ATGAAGAAAGCGGCGGCGATTGTCACCAACCGTGGCGGTCGTACCTGCCACGCGGCGATCATTGCCCGTGAACTGGGGATCCCGGCCGTGGTTGGCTGTGGTGATGCCACCGAGCGTATGAAGGACGGTGAGAAAGTCACTGTCTCCTGTGCCGAGGGTGATACCGGTTATGTTTACGCTGAGATGCTCGACTTCAGCGTGAAGAGTTCCAGCGTGGAGACCATGCCGGATCTGCCGTTGAAGGTGATGATGAACGTGGGTAACCCGGACCGGGCTTTCGACTTCGCCTGTCTGCCAAACGAAGGTGTCGGCCTGGCGCGTCTGGAATTTATCATCAACCGCATGATTGGCGTACACCCGCGTGCGTTGCTGGAGTTCGATGACCAGACGCCTGAGCTGCAAAACGAAATCCGCGGCATGATGAAAGGTTTTGATTCCCCGCGTGAATTCTACGTTGGTCGTCTGACGGAAGGGATCGCTACGCTGGGTGCGGCGTTCTATCCAAAACGCGTTATCGTGCGTATGTCAGACTTTAAGTCCAACGAATATGCCAACCTCGTCGGCGGTGAGCGTTATGAGCCGCATGAAGAGAACCCGATGCTGGGCTTCCGCGGGGCGGGCCGTTACATTGCTGATAGCTTCCGCGACTGTTTCGCGCTGGAATGTGACGCAGTGAAACGTGTCCGTAACGATATGGGCCTGACTAACGTAGAAGTGATGGTACCGTTTGTCCGTACCGTTGCCCAGGCGAAAGCGGTAGTGGAAGAGCTGGCGCGTCAGGGGCTGAAACGCGGTGAGAACGGACTGAAGATCATCATGATGTGTGAGATCCCGTCCAACGCCTTGCTGGCCGAACAGTTCCTTGAGTACTTTGACGGCTTCTCCATCGGTTCAAACGACATGACGCAGCTGGCGTTGGGACTGGACCGTGACTCTGGTGTGGTTTCTGAACTGTTTGACGAGCGTAACGACGCGGTGAAAGCGCTGCTGTCGATGGCGATTCGTGCAGCCAAGAAACAGGGCAAATACGTGGGTATTTGCGGTCAGGGTCCATCCGATCACGAAGACTTCGCCGCCTGGCTGATGGAAGAGGGGATCGACAGTCTGT
The DNA here is from genome assembly GCF_005281245.1 of Citrobacter sp. wls826. Classification (NCBI taxonomy): domain Bacteria; kingdom Pseudomonadati; phylum Pseudomonadota; class Gammaproteobacteria; order Enterobacterales; family Enterobacteriaceae; genus Citrobacter; species Citrobacter sp. wls826. Next base: position 106,176 of record NZ_SZWS01000054.1, on the reverse strand, counting down.
CGCTGAACCCGGACACCGTCGTGCAGACCTGGCTGAGCCTGGCTGAACTGAAGAAGTAACATCATGCCGGATGGTGGCGTAAATGCCTTACCCGGCCT
>NZ_SZWS01000054.1:99496-106041 GCF_005281245.1 Citrobacter sp. wls826 | reverse complement strand
CCCGGCCTACGGTTAGTATGCAACGTAGGCCGGATTAGAGGTGTTAGCATCGCCATCCGGTACTTTACCCTTCAACGCTTTCCACACTCTCCACGCTTAAACGCTGAATGATATCCTGACGCAGCAGGTATTTTTGTACCTTGCCTGACGCCGTGCGCGGTAACGTTTCGACAATGACGATGTGTTCCGGATATTTATACTTTGCCACCCGTTTGCGGCTAAAAAAGGCCACCACTGATTCCAGCGACAGCGAATGATGCGGCGGTTTCAGCACCACATAAGCGCACGACCGTTCACCTAACCGATCGTCTGGCATCGCGACAACGCAGGCATCATGAATGCGCGGATGCTGCAATAAAATATCCTCCACTTCGCGGCTGCTGATGTTTTCCCCACCGCGCACAATAATATCTTTTTTACGCCCGGTAATTTTGATGTATCCCGCTTCGTCCATGCGGCATAAGTCGCCACTGTAATACCAGCCATCTTTGTCCAGCGCGCGGGCGGTCAGTTCAGGCTCATCGAGGTAGCCCATAAAAACATTGGGGCCACGCGAGGCCTCTTCACCTTCGCACCCTGCAGGCAACGTATTGCGCGCTTCATCGACGACTTTAATTTCCACGCCTGCGGCGGCATATCCATCGGTGTTCATCATGCGTGAAAGTGAATCGTCGAGATTGACCAGCGCATGCGGCGAGCTCTCCGTCGAACCATAGATGCTTAACAATTTAATGCCGCGCTGTTGGCAGTCACGGGCAATCTTTTGCGGAATAGTGGTGCCACCGCATAAGAAAAAACGTAGTGATGTGAGATCACAGGGCCGTTTTTCCAGACTACACAACATGTCGTAGACGAAGGGGGTTGCACCGAGCACGCAGGTACAGCGTTGTTGCTCGAGCAGTTCCAGACAGGCGGTTGGGGTGAATATATCCAACAAAACGCTGCGTGCGCCGATTAAAAACGGCGCGGTAACGCCATGCAAAAAACCGGTAGCGTGTCCCAGTGGGGCGGGCATCAAAAACACATCCTGCCAGGTGAGATTGAGACGGGCACAGTAGGCGCGTTCGCTGGCAAGGATATTGTTGTGGGTTAACATTACGCCTTTCGGCATTCCCTCGGTCCCGGAGGTAAACAGCACGGCAGCCAGTTCATCGGCGTGAACGTTAATAACCTGGGTTAATGGCGGAGCCTGAAGCAGTTGGCTGAATGCCAGCGAGGCGGTGGCCGGTGCCAGTTTATCTACGGCGACAATCTGTTGCAGATGCGGCAACTGGTTTTGCAAGGGGAGGATCAGATCGACCGGTCGGGTCTGTTTAAACAACGTCGGTGCGAAAAAAATCTTCGCTTTGCATTTGTTCAGTACCCACACCAGTTCCGCTTCGCGCCAGGCAGGCAGCAGTGGTACGGAAACGGCCCCGGTTTTCAGGCAGGCCAGGTAGATAATGGTGAACTCGCACCAGCCAGGCAACTGAAAGGCAATGCGATCGCCGGGTTGGATCCCGCAGGCTACAAACCAGGTTGCCAGACTGCTGGCAGCATCGTCGAGTGCAGCGTAGGTATATGAAGCGCCATGATTATCAACCACGGCGATTTTATCCGGCATGGCTCTGGCGGTTTGGTGCCAGTAATCGCCAAGCGAAGCATCTCCCCATAAACCCAGTTGTCGCCAGGCCTGGCGACGTTCGGCGTTAAACGTAAGTGTGATACTCATGAAGTTATTCCCAGGATTATTTCGGCATACATCTGACCGGATGGCCGGCGCGGCCAATCCGGCGTACAACATGCAAAATCCATTAGCCGTAGCGGAAATCAACGCCAAATGTTCCGAGCGGGTATTCCCATTGTGTGAGGATCGTGTCACCGCACAGCACCCGGCAGGTGCCGCACTCCAGGCAGCCTGCGGAATCAAAATGAATATTTCCACTCTCATCCTGTTTATACAGTCCGGCGGGGCAGGCTTTCAGCAACTTGCGAAATTCATTAAGGTCGGGATGTTCAGCCAGAATGATATGTGGGTGGCCTTCATCAACATTAAATTTATTGACGCCCAGTTTGACGTCGACGTTAACGTTAGTGTCCTGATTCATAGTGCGGTGGCCCCCTTGATGCCGTCTTTCAGTAAGTTCATCAGCCCAATTTGCCTGGCATGGGACATGATCATCTTGCGAACGGGCTGATTTGGGCTTCCGTCGACGGTAAACATATCGTTCATGATATCGGCCACCATGCGGGGATACTGGGTGAACAGGCGCGGGTTTTCCATCAGCGCCGGGATCTTGCGAAAATGCTGCAAATCACGCATCACACAGCCCTGTTCGAGGGCGCGTTTGTAATCCATCAGGCTACTGGCCGAGTAATCCTGGCGCTCTTTTGCTGCAATGGCTGTTTGGGCGGCGGCTTCTGCGGAAGCTATCGCCAAATCCATGCCGCGCACGGTATAACCCAGATTCAGACAGAAACCAGCGGCATCGCCGACGATCATTACCCCGTCATCAACCAGTTTCGGAACCATTGCCAGACCGCCTTCCGGTACCATATGTGCGGAATACTCCAGCAGTTCACCGCCGGCAATCAGCGGACGAATAGTCGGGTGTCGCTTAAAGTCCTCCAGCATTTGCGGAATGCTTTTCGTGGCATGGGCAATATCCCCCAGACCACACACCAGGCCCAGAGAGATGGAATCCTGGTTGGTATACAGAAATCCGCCTCCCATCAGTCCATCAGACGGTGAGCCTGCGAACAGCCAGGCTGCACCTTCGTTGCCTGACAAATTGAACCGATCCGCAATCACCGCTGACGGTAAGCCGATCAGCTCTTTTACGCCAACGGCATAGTGCTGTGCAGAAGAGGGGGGAACCATCCCCAGCGACCGTCCCAGCATAGAATTAACGCCATCGGCAAGGATGACAATATTGGCTTCAAGGATATCGTCCCCGGCTTGCACACCGGTGACCTTATTGCCTTCGCGAATTAGCGCGTCGACGCGCACGCCGGGGATGAACTGCACGCCAGCCTGTTCCGCTTTTTCCATTAGCCATGGGTCAAGCCGGTTGCGCAAAACGGTATAAGAGTCCTGCGCTGGCGCGTTGTCTTTTTCACGATGGAAGTCGAGGGTAACGGCGCTCTCTTCGGTCAGGAAGGAGATTTTTTCGCGGGTGACTTTACGTTCGAGAGGCGCTTCCTGCGCGAATCCGGGCATGATGCGCTCAAGGCTATGCGCGTAGAGTCTCCCGCCGGTCATATTTTTACTGCCCGCACTGTTGCCGCGCTCAATGACCAGTACGTCCAGTCCGGCCCGGGCCATAACGTAACCTGTCATTGTACCCGCTACACCAGCACCGACCACAATGGCATCAAATTTTTCATCTGACATGCTTTATGCTCCTTTCCCGCCGCGAGGGCAGCGGGAGATGTGCGTTAACGGGATTAGCGGCTGAGATGGTCGATAAGGGCCGGAACCACTTTGTAGATGTCGCCCACCAGACCGTAATCGGCGTAATTGAAAATAGGGGCTTTTTTATCTTTGTTGATGGCGACAATGACTTTCGCGCCGTTACCGCCGACCATATGCTGAATTTGTCCTGAGATGCCCAGCGTGAGATACAGGTCTGATTTCAATAACACGCCAGAAACGCCAATGTAGCGTTCGCGTTCCATCCAGTTTTCGCCTTCGGCAATCGGTCGTGAACAACCCACTTCAGCACCCAGCACCGATGCCAGTTGGCGCACCATTTCCAGATCGTTTTGCGCCACCAGACCGCGACCCACACCCACCACGCGCTTAGCTTTGCTGAGATCCACACTGCTCACGGATTTGGCGCGACGCTCCAGGCACATCACTTCATGGTACGGCGCGATGTACGTTGCTGAGACAACCGGGCAGTTGTGCAAGGCGTTTTCCGCGACCGGTTCAAGCTGGCCTGGGGCAAGCGTGATAATCGCCAGCGTACTTTTGATTTTTTCTTTGCCAAATGCCAGACCACCATACATCCGGTGTTCGGCGAACAAAATGCCTGCATCCAGCGTTACCGATGTGGCGTCGTTCACCATCGCTGCGTTGAGCTGAATGCTTAAGCGTGCGCCAAGGGATTTGGCTCGTTTAGTCGCGGACATCAGCAGCAGCCCGGCGTGTTCCTGCATCAGGGCGGCGATGGTCTCAGCGTAATTTTCAACACGCTGTAAACCGGAGGTTGCGTCGAGCACGACTATCTTATCGGCGCCCAGGGCTTGCAACTGATTGGCCTGGTCGCTGCCTTGTACGATAAGGTGTACCTGCTCACCCCACAGGCGAGCGCCGGCCATTAATTCTGCATAGCGTTCTACGTTATCGCTGAACACCCAGACGTTGGCTAATTTACTCATGATGATTTCTCTCCGTTGGGCTTAGTTCAGGGCTTTTTTCAGGTGTTCAGCCAGTTCGGCAATGGCTTCTGCTGAGTCATTTTCCAGAATGATGTGCTGACGTTCGGTTTGCGGCGGCACGGTAAGACTCACCAGCTCCGCTAACGGTGAAGCAGGTATCCAACCAATATCGCTGGCTTGCCACGGGGTGACCGGTTTTTTACCCGCGCCCAGAATCGCCTTCATCGAGGGAATACGCGGTGTGTTGATATCCGACGTCACGCACAGTACGGCGGGGAGCGGCAGATCAATTACTTCGACTTCATCTTCAAGTGTGCGCTCAACCACAAGGCGATCGCCGTTACGTTGGATGCTGCTGACGGCATTAATCACCGGGAGCTGTAATAGTTCGCCAACCAGTAAGCCGACCTGCTGCGCGTAGATATCCCCCGATCCTTCACCGAACAGCATCAGGTCGAAATCCATATTGTTGGCCGCACAGGCCAGCGCCTGAGCGGTATCCCGGGGTAATGAATGCTCCAGTTGTGCATCCTGCACCATATACAAACTGTCCGGCCCGCGGGACAGCACGTCTTTACGCACTTTGGAGTTTTGTAGTAGCGACCCGCCCACCGTTAAGGCGATGATTTCATCACCCTCCGCGCTAAGCTGCGCTGCGGCCTCTATCGCATTTAAGTCAAACTGGCTGATTTTGGCATCGGCCCGGTCAAAGTTAAGCGAGCGCTGTGGGGTAACAACAATGTCCTGTTCTTCAGGCACCAACTTAAAGCAGGTTATTATTTTCATGGCATCTCCAGTGATTCTCGTGTGGATAATGACGTGGTGCGTCATTATCGACAGTAGGGAAAATTGACTGAAAATAGTGTGCGACAGAGGGAGGGCTGTTTTCGACGGGGAAATCTGTTTTCATTGCCAACAATCTTGCAAAAAAAACGTCCCGGGAATGCCTGGTTTATCAGCAATAATCAGACGGTGCGTCCCAGAGGAAAAAACGGGAACACAAAGACAGTGAAAATAATTGCGAAATGCATCATGTTTTTAATCGCCTTTGCGCTGAATTTGTTTCTTATATGTAAATTATTAATACAGACTTAATAACATTTATTCTTTTTGATTATTATAAAACGCAAATAATCAATGGCAGCAATGTACCAAAGCAAAAGGTGTCATCTTGCAGACGGCGCAAATAATTTTGTTTCGCCGGGAAGGAATAACGTTGTATAACGTCATTATCGTTTTTATTTTCTGATATTAATAATCCCAAAATTGCTGCCTTTAGGTGGAGGTTGTCATGTATCAACGCTGCTTTGATAATGCCGTGGAGACCCTTTTTGAACAGGGGAAAACCCCGAGATTCTCGCGATTCGTCATCAGTGATGACCCTAACTGGGAGTCGGGTCATCACGTTCACGATAATGAAACAGAGCTTATTTATGTCAAAAAAGGGGTCGCAAGATTAATTATCGATTCGTCGCTGTATGTCGCGCATGCCGGGGATATCGTGGTGATAGAGCAAGGGCGACTCCATGCGGTTGCTTCGGATAGTAGCGCGCCTGCAACGACTTACACCTGCGCGCTCTACGGTTTTCGTTTCAACGGCTGGCAGGATAATCAGCTATTGCAGATGCACTCGTGTCCGGTGATTAGCGTTACTCAGGGGAAGGAGGTTATTAAGAGTATCTTTAATGAGTTGGGGGTTATGCTCCCCCAGAGCAAAAATAACCTGACATCTTCAGCCTACGACGCTTTTGCTTATGCTCTAACCGTTTTATTTTACGAAAACTTTAAAAATGCCTATCGTTCTGAGCAAGGTTATATTAAAAAAGATGTCTTAATTAAAGATGTGCTGGTTTATTTAAATAATAACTTCCGCGAAAAAATTACTCTCGATCAGTTATCCAAAAAATTCCGGGCCAGCGTGAGTTATATCTGCCATGAATTTACTAAGGAGTATCGAATTTCGCCGATCAATTATGTGATTCAGCGACGAATGACCGAGGCGAAATTTGCCCTGACGAATACGGAAGCTTCGTTAGCGGAAATCTCCTGGCGGGTAGGGTATGAAAATGTCGATCACTTTGCCAAACTCTTTCAGCGGCATGTGGGTTGTACCCCCAGTGATTATCGCAAGCAGTTTAAAAATAATCTGGTTGAGCAGGAATGCTTGATCCCAGAGGTCTGAT
>NZ_SZWS01000054.1:75251-99450 GCF_005281245.1 Citrobacter sp. wls826 | reverse complement strand
GGATCGTGCCGGAAAACGCTTGTGCGCTATCCGGCACGAATTACCGCTTACTTATTCTGGTAATCTTTCAGGATTTGGCGTCCGGCGACGTAAATCATAATTTCGTCGGTGCCGCCGCCAATGCGCTCGCAGCGAACATCGCGCCAGAATCGGGAAACTCGCGCTTCATCGGTGTAACCCAGCCCGCCCATGATCTGAATGGCGTCATCAATCACTTCCATTGCCGTGCGGGCGCAATACAGTTTTGCCAACGCCGCGCTGGTCCGCAGCGACTGTTCCTGATCGGCCTGCCAGGCCACTTTCAACACCATATTGCGCATGTTTTCAATTTTAATCGCCATCAGCGCCAGTTTTTCCTGGATCATCTGGTTATGGCCAATCGGTTTACCAAATGCGATGCGCTGATTAGCGTAACGGGCGGCATCTTCGAAGGCGCACTCGGCGAAACCGGTACTACGCGCGGCGTTGATCAACCGTTCCATCTCAAAGTTGTACATGACGTTGAGGAAGCCCATGCCTTCTTCGCCGACCATATCGCTTTCGTCTACTTCAACATCATCAAGATAGACTTCGCAGGTGCTGAGCATGTGCCAGCCGATTTTATGCAGCGGATTAACCTTAATGCCGGGTTTCTTCGAATCCACCCACCACAGTGTAAAGGCTTTCTTCGGATCTTTCGGCTCCGGATCGCGAGCCAGTACCAGCATATAAGGATACTCTTTAGCGCCGGTGATAAAGGTTTTTTGTCCGTTGAGATATACCTTGCCGTTTTTGCGGGTGTAGCTGGTGGTGGCGCTGTTATTGTCTGAACCTGCTCCCGGTTCGGTTAATGCCAGCGCATAAGCCGGATCGCCCGTTTCCATGGTGCTTTCTGCCGTTTTACGTAACTGTTCGGCGGAGCCAAAACGACGCATACTGTGAATGCACTGACCGTTCGTGATTAAAAAAGCGGGTGCGCCGCATTTGGAAACTTCCATCAGTGCCAGCATCTGCGTGACGTAATCTGCCGGGATACCGCCGAACTCTTCCGGAACGCCCAGCATTGAAATACCGTTGTCCGCAAGGGCGCGCATAAACTCTTTCGGATAGGTCGCCGTCTGATCGCAGGTACGGAAATATTCCTCCGGGAAATTGCTGGTAATCAGTTCGCGAATGCTGGCAAGCAGCAGCTCTTGTTCTTCAGTTAATGAAAAATCCATCAGGGTACTCCTTTTAATTGGCGGCATCGGGCAACATAAAACCCATCGAAGCATCGATAAATAATCTTTCGTCCATCAGTTTCAGTTCCGGAGAAATAACCGGAGGGAAATCCATTTTGTCCAGAATGTCTTCCTGCAAAGAGACTCCTGGCGCAATTTCGACTAAATGAAGGCCATCTTCTTTTAACGTAAATACAGCACGCTCGGTGATGTAACGCACATCCAGTCCGCGCTCGAGTGCAATTTTTCCGCTGAAAGTGACTTCAGGTAATTCGTTGACGAATTTTTTCACCCGGCCTTCCTGCACGATATTTAATTTGCCATTGGCAACTTCCGTTTTCAGGCTTCCGGCAGTTAAGGTGCCGCAAAATATTATTTTCTTCGAGGTGGCGCTAATATCGATAAAACCGCCGGTCCCCATAATTTTGCCATTGAATTTATGTACGCCGACGTTGCCGTGGCGATCCACTTCGGCGAAGCTTAAATAGCATACATCCAGCCCACCGCCGTGGTAGAAGTCAAACTGGGAGGTCATATCCAGAATCGCGCGGGTGTTGACGTTGGCGCCAAAAGCGATGCCCTGGGAGGTAATTCCGCCAATCGGACCGGTCTCGACCGTCAGAATAAAGTCGTCAGCGCAGCCTTCTTCGCGTGCAACGAGACCAATACCATCGGCGATACCCACGCCAACGTTGCCGACCGCGCCTTTGCGCATTTCGAACAGGGCGCGTCGGGCCACCAGTTTACGCTGATTGAGCGGCAGGGCAGTCTGCTGGCTGTCATCAAGGACAAAATCGCCCGATATAAAGCGGTTAACCGGTGCGCCGCCGTACAATTGAGTTTGATCGGGATCGATGACCACAATATCGACCAGATAGCCCGGAATACGCACGGCTTTTGGGTGCAGTGTGGCTTTCTTCACCATTTTTTGCACCTGCATCATGACGATACCGCCGTTGTTGTGAACGGCCTGAGCAATCACCAGCGCGTCGAGATACATAACTTCATCTTCAAACGTGGCGTAACCTTCGCTGTCGCAGGTGGTGGCGCGAATAAAGGCGATGTTTGGCGCAATGGCTTTGTAGTAGAGGTACTCTTTGTTATCAATTTCCACCAGCTTGATCAGATCTTCGGTGGTCACTTCATTCAGCTTTCCGCCCTGTTGGCGGGGATCGACAAATGTTTCGATACCGATCTCACTCAGAATACCCGGCTGGTGGGCTGCCGAGGCACGCAGGGTCTGGGTTAATACGCCCTGAGGATAGTTATAGGCGGCAATTTTATTCTGCTCAGCGAGGTCAGAAATTCGTGGTGATTGTCCCCAGTGGCCGCATAATGCCCATTTGACTAAACCTTCCTGTGCTAACGGGCTAATTCCACGGTCAGCACGGTCACCTAATCCCGTTGGGCTAATCAATGATAAGTTTCGGGGTGAGTGTGCATTTTTATATTTTTCAGCCAGCGCGTTAATTAATGTTGTTGCTTCGAGAATACCGCCGCCTGCGCCTAATACACAGAGCGTTGCCTCATCAGGAATATAATTAATGGCATCCGCTGCGGATAATACGGGGACCCGACCATCAATGCGTTTTGGTCTTGATAATTTCATGTGAACTCCAGATTATATGCGTGCGACTACCTGTCGCTATATTCGACAATAATAATGTGAGTTATTTAATAATGTCCGGCCATCTGCCCGATATTCGGGATTAAGCGAATATCTGGGGCAGGGCATTACTGATATTAATATGGATAAACAGTACTATTACGCCTGATGCAATATGGTCAAAACGGTACGTAGGTCGGTGACCGAAATTTGCCCAGGGGCAGAGGCTTTTTTCACCGCGCCAAAGGTTGCCGCTGAACCGAAAACCTCACCGGACAGACGTGAAATCACCCCTGTTTTAGCCATCGACATAGTAATGATCGGGCGATCGGCATAGCGTTCCTGCATTTCCAGCGTGGCGCCAAGCAGGGTCAATACATCCGTCTTGTTTTGCGGCATCAGGGCGATTTTCGGGATATCAGCGCCAAGCTCCTGCATTTTACGCAGGCGCAGGACAATCTCTTGTGCCGCTGGCGTCTTATGGAAATCATGATTCGACATAATGACGGCGACATTTTTTGCATGTGCATATTCGACGGTGGCTTTAATCAGTTCGTCACCGGTGAAAAGCTCCAGGTCGATCATATCGACCAGACCGCTATCAACCGCCGCACGGTTTAGCGCGATATAGTTTTCGACAGCCAGCGCCTGTTCACCACCTTCTTTGGCACTACGGAAGGTGAACAGCAGCGGTTTGTCAGCTATCACCTCGCGGATGGCGCGTGCAGCTTCCAGTACGGCATCAACGGAGGACACCTCGGTGAAATGGTCAACGCGCCATTCCAGAATGTCGAAATCCGCCTCGCGATAGGCCAGCGCTTCGCTTTTTACCGTTGCGATGTCTTTACCCATCAGTGAGACAATGATCTTCGGCGCACCCTCGCCAATGACGAGGTTTTTTACGGTTACGGTTTTCATCGATTACCCTTTAATTATTTTACAAATGCTTGCCCATCAGGCTGCAAAACCCATAACCTGTTTCACATACTCAAGAGGGAAATCTTTCCCGGTCCAGAGTTTAAACTGTTCAGCCCCTTGCCATAACAACATGCCGTAACCATCAATCGTTTTGCAACCGGCAAGTTGTGCCTGTTGCAATAATTTGGTCATATGCGGGTTGTAGACGCATTCAGTCACCAGCAGATCCGGGCGTAGCAGGGAAACGTCGGTCACCAGAGATTCGTTCTCCAGCGGCTTCATTCCCACTTTCGTACCGTTGGTCAGAATATCCGCGCTGGCCAGTGCGTCCGCAAAAGCCTGTCGATCGTCGAGATCGATAACGGTGACCACGCAATCGGTATTTTCATTAACACGTTTGGCGAATTCCTGCGCTTTGGCAAAGAACTCATCTTGACGGTTAAAGAGTTTGATTTCTTTGATGCCTTCAATCGCCGCCTGGGCGCCAATGGCCGTTGACGCGCCGCCTGCGCCCAACAGTACCATGGTTTTACCCCTGATATCGAAACCGCTTTCCTTGATGGCACGAATATGACCCGTACCATCAGTATTGTAGCCGCGCAGGTAACCATCATCATTGACGATAGTATTAATCGCGCCGACCAGTTTGGCTGCAGGCGTTAATTCATCAACATATTCACATGCCAGTTGCTTGTTGGGCATTGAGACTCCGGTACCGCGCATTTTTAAGGCCTTCAGCCCGGCAATCGCATTAGCAAACGTGGAGTTATCGACTTCAAATGCCATGTAGGTAAAAGGTAATCCCGCTTTTTCTAATGCCTTATTTTGCATTTCAGGCGACAGGCTGTGTCTGATCGGGTAGGCCATCAGACCAATCAGTTCATATTTTGCAGTTACGTCCATTTGATACTCCTTCTAAGCAATTTATTGAAAATAACGTTCGCCCAACCGCACATCATTTTTGGGAATATCAAATACGCGGTAGTAACGAATAAAGACGATGATGGCGGTGATGAAGGCCAGCAAAGCAAATGCGAGGTCCAGCAAAATGATGTACTGCAGGCCAATGTTAGAAAGGTATCCGGTGATTAATGGGATAATAAAGTTGGCTACGCCCCCCATCATCATATAAATACTGGTGACCTTGGCTTTGCTCCTGGGGAAAAACTCTGACATCACCGAAACGCCGAGCTGTAAAATACCGCCTGCGGCAGAAAACCCGATAAGAAATGAACCGGCGTTACACACCAATGGGGATGGATATAAATAGATAACCGCTGCGGTGAGGGTTGCCAGCCCGGCGTTAAACACATTCGCCCAAATGGGTCGAACCATTTTCTTGAGCAGTACAGCAAAAATAAACACGCAGACCAGCGATCCCATACTGTAGTAAGAGATGGTTTTCAGCGCGTCGGCTTCTGCCATGCCGGCAAATGCCATCGCGTATTTCGGCATCCAGACTACGATGACGTAAAAGGTCGAGAATGCGGCCACCCCAAACATAACGGAGGCTACGCCTTCCAGCCAGACCAGCGGTTTACTGTTCATCTGCGGTAGCTCTTTTGCAATGCCCGCATCCACCATCTGGCTGGGGAAACGGCTTTTGAGCAGCATCAACGTTATGACGACGAACAGTACCCCCGGGATAATGACCGCATAGCCATACCAGATATGGTTGAGCAGCATGGTGCTGACGACGATGGGGTAGATCATCTGCCCGAATGAGACCATCGCTTTAACCAGGATAACCGCTGACCCAGACGCCTTAGGGAAGCATTCCATCAAAGCCGGATAGCCACCTGTATCCAGGGCCGAGTTAGCGACGCCGACACAAACAGCGAGAATAAAGGCAATCATCAGATTCGGGCTGGCGGGAATGCCGAAGAAAAACAGCATGTACAGAATTGCCCCTAACAGAATGATAGCCCGTCTACCAAATTTATCTGAGAGCACGCCAAAGAATAAAATACTCACCAGGCGACCAAGACCAATGCCGGAAATTAAATAGGCTATCCCAGCATTGTCAGTGGAGAATTTTTCTGCGAGAGAGCTCATATTTTGCGCCAGTGTAATGACGCTAATGCCGTGTAAAAAATAACTTAAATAAATACAGATTATCGCCAAAAGGAATGGCGTATTAAAGGTCTTATTTTGAGACATGTTCACAACTCCTTGCGGATTTTAAAATTGTTCTGTGCTCGTCGATTTTGTTTAAATTGCGGCGACCTTGTGATTAATATACCGAGGCGCTGATATTGTGCCTACATAGCATGGCGTTTAAGTTACCAGGTATGTTGCATGCTCAACTGTGAAACTTAATTCTTTCAACCAAGATTTTGCTGAAGTTTTAAAACCGCGACCAATTATTTTGCAGCGGGGGAGAACAATATTGCATCCGCATTATTTTACGACCGTCGCCATGTTTAGTTGCTGCTTTGTCGCGATACGGCTGCGATAGCCAATAAACAATGCTAACAGGAAACCTACCGCGGCTATGCCGGTATCAAACCACATGATGTGAGCAATGCTGGTCTGCGAGAGTCTTGCCGTTATCAGTGGGATGGTGAAGGTCGCAATGCTGCCCGCGCTGTAGTAAATCCCGGTGGCTTTGCCCTTCGCATCGGGAAAGCGTGCGGCCATCAGCGTTAAACCGATTTGTACAACGCCTCCGGCTGAAGAGAAACCGATGACAAATGCGAAGACGATCACCATGTAGATCGACGGATGCAGGCAGACCATCAGCAAGGCGATAAATGAGATAAAGGTGTACAGCATTAACAGAGAGGTTGCGCGCCCCGTCTTTCGTGCCAGTGGCGCGGTGATCAACACACACAGTAGAGAACCGCAGGTGTAAATGCTTAACAGCTTGATCGATAAGGTGTAGGACATCCCGGCGACAAACTGTCCGTACTGTGCCAACCACTGGCTTATCAGATAAAATGTCGCCATGGCGATGTAGCCGTACAGAGTGTAACTGGCGAGATCGAGAAGAGAACAACGATGTTCAGATTGTATGCTTTTCTGTTCAACGGGTAATGCCTTGAGGGGGGCTTGATGCCCAGGATGGGCCGGGAATCGACAGCGAAACAAAAATACGCCATTGATTAGCATCACCGCGGCCGCCACAAGAAAGGACCAGCCAAACCAAAGTTCTGCCCACACCAGCAGACTGATAATCATCGGCAGCAGAAACTGACCGATGGAAACAAACGCTTTAATTAAGATATTAGCCGTGCCGGGAGAGCGGGGAAACGCCTCCATCAGGCTGGGGTAAGTTCCGGCGTCAAGAAAACTGTTTGCCATTCCGGCTAAAAATCCAAAAGCATAGGCAATATAAATGCTGTGAGTATTGATGATGCCTACAAAGAACAGCAGGTAGCAGACCATACCGAAAATAATAAACGGTCTGCGGCCATAGCGATCGGAAAGCATGCCCGCCACCAATAACACGCTTAAACGGCCAATGCCGAGTGAGGAAATAACAATTGAGACGCCTGCGGCATCGGTGTGCCACTGTTGTTCCAGTGAAGACATATTGAGGCTCATCAGAATGACCCCCATGCCGTGTACCAGGTAATTAAAGTACAGCCCTATCGCAGTGGAGAAATAGGTGTTTTTCATAATATGTTACTCAGCGAAAAGGCTAAATGAGTGTGGCGCTGCGGTCTCTTAACACAAACGCTCAAGGTCGTGGGCATACAGTTCAACAGCGGCCGATTGATAGATTTTCCAGTCGAGAAAATCATCGTGCTGATAAACCGCCTGAAAAGAGATCAGATCGGGAAAGAAACGCATGGTGTTATTACCGATACGGTTATTTATTTTTTCGATAATGGCGTTAATTCTTAACTTTCGTCTGGCTTTCATTTCTGCACAAATGCGCGTGATGTCTTCCGGGATTTCCCTTTCGCCATTCTCCCATTGTTGCCAGGCGGCAACATTGTGATCCCGCGAGATATACATAGCGCTTTCTTCTACCGTCATAGCAAAAATATGGCGGATAGCCTGGAGTTCTAATGCGTTCATTATTTGATCACCTCATAAAAGACGGTGGAATAGTAATAACATTGCTGTGGATATTTCGGCTTGAAGAGAGTCACAGTATCTTGTGCAATATTATTTGTTTATCAACGGGGAAGAGGGGATCTGTGGTGCGGTAAGGCTGGTGGCGAGGCGCGCGAAGGACAAAAAAAAGCCCATCGTGGGAGATGGGCAAAGACTACACACAGCAATTCGTTGTTTCACTCAGGGGATTTCCATGCTTATAAATCAATGTGTTGATCTAAAGTCATGGGCTAATAGTAGGCATACTGATTTTTTACGTCGATCAGATTCATCTCAATAGTTTAAAAACTGTAAATAATTTGCGAAGCAAATGAGTATTTAAAGAAGGATAACGTTGGGTCTTATTCAGTAAGCGGGCGGAATTGATTAGTATTGTTAAACAATCAGGCGGCGGTGCCGCCTGACGTGGGATTACTTATTGCGTTCGATTTCAGCAATTTCTTCGAGGATTTCGTCGGGATCGCTACCTGGCGCAGGGGCTTCGTTTACCCAGGCAGAGAACAGACGCCAGGACACGGCCAGTACCACTGGGCCGATAAACAGACCAATCATGCCGAAGGCAATCAGTCCTCCGATGACCCCTGAGAGAATCAGGATCAGCGGCAAATCGGCCCCCATGCGAATCAGCATCGGGCGAATAACGTTATCCAGCGTTCCGACCACGCCGCTCCACACCAGCAGCACCGTGCCCCAGGTTGAATCGCCCGTCCAGTACAGCCAGATAATGGCCGGGACCAGCACCGGCAATGGCCCCAGTTGCACCAGACAAGACAGGATCATCAATACCGCCAGCAACGTGGCGTACGGCACGCCGGTTACCGCCAGACCAATACCACCGAGCACTGCCTGCACCAGCGCGGTGACCACAACGCCTAATGCGACGGCGCGAATGGCTTGTGCTGCCAGCAGAATGGCGGCATCGCCACGTTTGGATGCCAGGCGACAAGCGAAGTGGCGAATACCTAACGCCACCTGTTCACCGCGCCAGTACAGCAGGGCGCTGAAAAGCAGCATCAGACCACAGTGCATCATAAAGCGGCCAAGGTGTGCAGCCTGGCCAACAAACCAGGTCGTCGTCGTGCCGATATAAGGACGAACCTTGGCCATGATGGCCGCGCCGCCCATATCCAGCAGACTGTGCCACGCGGCATACAATTTTGCGCCGACCAACGGAATACTGTTCAGCCACGCCAGATCCGGCAGGGTCATATCGCCTGCGGTTACGGCATGGATCAATGGCCCGCTGCCATCAACAATGCTATTGACCAGTAGCGCGATAGGAATGATGAACAACAGCACCAGCAGCAGGGTCATCACCAGCACGGCCAGCGAGCGACGGCCCCAGAGCAATTTTTGTAAGCGTAGCAGGATCGGCCAGGTCGCAATGACCACCGTCCCCGCCCATGCAAAACCGAGGATAAAGGGCTGAACAATCCAAAGACAGGCCACAATCATGACGGCTAAAAACAGCGCCGATAGCAGCACTTGTGCAATATCCTTGGGCTGGCGGAAATTTACCATAAATACTTTTCACCTTTGTCTTTGCGCCAGAACGTTGACGCGACGTGAACACTTAAATGACACCCTGTAATGATGAGCAATTTCAGCGGTTTTTAACAGGCGGATTCTGCCTGTAAATCTGCTGAGCGTATTAGAAAAAAATGTGATACAACAAACAAAGCAACACGCAAACGATTAAATTCACAACACAGACCGCAGGAAAGGGTCACTATAATGATTCCACAAATTTCTCAGGCGCCAGGTGTCGTTCAACTGGTGCTCAATTTTTTGCAGGCACTGGAGCAGCAAGGATTTACGGGCGATACGGCAACGAGCTATGCCGATCGTCTGACAATGTCGACGGATAACAGTATTTATCAGCTGCTTCCTGATGCTGTCGTATTCCCTCGTTCAACCGCAGATGTGGCGCTTATCGCTCGTCTGGCGGCGGAACCTCTTTTCTCTTCGTTGATTTTTACCCCACGCGGAGGCGGCACCGGGACCAACGGTCAGGCGCTGAATCAGGGCATTATTGTTGATATGTCCCGCTATATGAGCCGCATCATTGAAATCAATGCGCAGGAAGGTTGGGTGCGGGTCGAAGCCGGGGTGATAAAAGACCAGCTCAACCAGTTTCTGAAGCCTTACGGCTATTTCTTTGCCCCCGAGTTATCCACCAGTAACCGGGCAACGCTGGGTGGGATGATCAATACCGACGCATCCGGACAAGGCTCGTTGGTTTACGGTAAAACCTCCGATCACGTGCTGGGTATCCGCGCGGTGCTAATGGGCGGCGATATTCTTGATACCCAGCCAATGCCGGTCGAACTTGCCCAAACGCTGGGTAATAGCAACACCACTATTGGCCGCATCTACAAGACGGTTTATGAGCGTTGCCGCGACAACCGACAGCTGATCATTGATAAATTCCCGAAACTTAATCGCTTCCTGACCGGTTACGATCTGCGGCACGTCTTTAACGATGAGATGACCGAATTTGATTTAACCCGCATTCTTACTGGCTCTGAAGGTACGCTGGCGTTTATCACCGAAGCCCGTCTGGATATCACGCCACTACCCAAAGTCAGACAACTGGTTAACGTTAAGTACGACTCTTTCGACTCGGCATTGCGAAATGCCCCGGTGATGGTGGAAGCGCGCGCGCTGTCGGTAGAAACCGTCGACTCCAAAGTGCTTAACCTGGCACGGGAAGATATTGTCTGGCACTCGGTAAGTGAATTGATTACCGATGTGGCGGATAAAGAGATGCTGGGTCTGAATATTGTGGAGTTTGCCGGTGACGATGAAGCATTGATTGATTCGCAAGTCAGCGCACTGTGCGAACGGCTGGATGGCTTAATCGCGCGTCAGGAAGCGGGCGTTATAGGCTGGCAGCTATGTACTGAGCTGGCGGGCGTCGAGCGCATTTACGCGATGCGTAAAAAAGCCGTCGGTCTGCTGGGGAATGCGAAAGGGGCCGCGAAGCCGATTCCGTTTGCTGAAGATACCTGCGTTCCACCGGAACATCTGGCTGACTATATTGCCGAGTTCCGTGCGCTGCTCGATAGCCACGGCCTGAGTTACGGCATGTTTGGTCACGTGGATGCAGGCGTGCTGCACGTCAGACCGGCGCTGGATATGTGCGACCCGCAGCAGGAAGTGCTGATGAAACGCATTTCTGACGATGTTGTCGCGCTGACGGCAAAATATGGCGGTCTGCTGTGGGGTGAGCACGGGAAAGGTTTTCGTGCAGAATATAGCCCGGCGTTCTTCGGTGAGGAACTGTATCGCGAACTGCGTAAAGTGAAATCGGTGTTTGATCCGCAAAACCGGCTCAATCCTGGCAAAATCTGTCCACCGGAAGATGTTGATGCGCCGATGATGAAAGTGGACGCGGTGAAGCGCGGAACGTATGACCGTCAGATCCCGCTGGCCGTACGCCAGGAGTGGCGTGGGGCGATGGAGTGTAACGGCAACGGGTTATGCTTTAACTTTGATGCGAAAAGCCCGATGTGTCCGTCGATGAAAATCAGCCTCAACCGCATCCATTCACCGAAAGGGCGAGCTACGCTGGTGCGTGAATGGCTGCGTCTGTTGGCAGATCGCGGGATTGACCCGCTACAGCTGGAAAAAGAGCTACCGGAAAAACGTGCCAGTTTACGTACGCTGATTGCCCGTACCCGCAACAGCTGGCATGCGCGCAAAGGTGAATACGATTTCTCGCACGAAGTGAAAGAGGCAATGTCGGGTTGTCTGGCGTGTAAAGCCTGCTCCACACAGTGCCCGATTAAAATCGATGTGCCGGAGTTCCGCTCACGCTTCCTGCAGTTGTATCACACGCGTTATCTGCGGCCGTTGCGCGATCACATGGTGGCGACCGTTGAGAGTTATGCGCCGTTAATGGCGCGGGCGCCCAACGCGTTTAACTTCTTCATCAACCAGCCGCTGGTGCGTAATCTGGCTAAAAAGCACATCGGCATGGTCGACTTACCGCTGCTGTCTGCGCCGTCGCTTCAACGTCAGTTGGTTGGCCATCGTTCCGCCAATATGACGCTGGAACAGCTCGAATTACTCAGCCTTGAGCAAAAAGCCCGTACGGTGCTGGTAGTGCAGGATCCGTTCACCAGCTATTACGATGCACAGGTGGTGGCTGATTTTATACGTCTGGTTGAAAAGCTGGGTTTGCAGCCGGTACTGCTGCCGTTCTCGCCAAACGGCAAGGCCCAGCATATTAAGGGCTTTTTAAACCGTTTTGCTAAAACCGCAAAGAAAACATCTGAGTTTCTCAATCGGGTGGCGAAGCTGAATATTCCGATGGTGGGTGTCGATCCGGCGCTGGTGCTTTGCTATCGCGATGAATACAAACTGGCGCTCGGGGAACATCGGGGCGATTTCCATGTGTTACTCGCCAACGAATGGTTATCGACAGTTGTGGAGTCACAGCCGCCAGTCGCTGTGGGCGGTGAACCGTGGTACTTCTTTGGACACTGTACCGAAGTGACGGCCCTGCCGGGCGCGCCTGCTCAGTGGGCGGCTATTTTTGCCCGCTTTGGCGCGAAGCTGGAGAACATCAGCGTAGGGTGCTGTGGTATGGCGGGCACCTATGGCCACGAAGTGAAGAATCATCAGAACTCACTGGGGATCTATGAGCTATCATGGCACCAGGCAATGCAACGATTGCCGCGTAACCGTTGTCTGGCTACCGGATACTCCTGTCGCAGTCAGGTTAAACGCGTTGAAGGCACGGGCGTTCGCCATCCATTACAGGCACTGCTGGAGATTATAGGATGATCTGGAAACGTGAAGTCACACTCGAAGCGCTCAACGCCATGGGTGAAGGAAATATGGTTGGGCTGCTTGATATTCGTTTTGTGCACATTGGCGATGACACGCTGGAAGCCACAATGCCGGTAGACCACCGTACTAAACAACCATTTGGTTTGCTGCACGGCGGCGCGTCCGTGGTGCTGGCTGAGAGCATTGGTTCGGTGGCTGGTTATCTGTGTACTCAGGGTGAGCAGAAAGTGGTGGGCCTGGAGGTCAACGCCAACCATATTCGCTCGGCGCGGGAAGGGCGCGTCAGAGGGGTATGTCGCGCGGTGCATACCGGCTCCCGTCATCAGGTATGGCAAATCGAAATCTTCGATGAGCAGGGACGATTGTGCTGCACGTCGCGTCTGACAACAGCAATTTTGTGATGCATATTGCTTTTGGTCATTATCTGCACAGGGAATGGTGTTATACTGTGCAGGTTTTGAACACAAGCGAGGATGATATGTCTACCCAATTAGACCCGGCCCAACTGGCAATAGAGTTTTTACGTCGTGATAAAACCGATCTTTCACCAGCTCAGTACCTGAAAAGACTGAAACAGTTAGAGCTGGAGTTCGCGGATTTATTGACGCTTTCTTCGACTGAACTTAAAGAAGAGATCTATTTTGCCTGGCGCATGGGCGTTCATTGATTCCGGTATGCTTATCGTAATGAAACCCCGACACGCGTTCGGGGTTATTTTTTGCGTTAAATCTCAATCACCACTTCATCTCACCAGTATTAACCTTCGCACTTAGCTCCAGAGAACTTGCGTCTGCAAGACCTGGCCATGCCGCGGTGATGGTTTTAATCACATAATCCGAACCTTTCTTCGCCCCTAACGCCTGCTCAAACGATTGCAGATAGTCCTGTGTGAAGCGAATCGCTTTATCGCCCACAGGGCGTTCGCCGATGTAATGCCCCGGGACCACCTGGGTGGGTTGTAACTTCTGCATTTCGCTCAGTACGCTACGCCACGCGCTACGCTGTTCTGCAGATTGCGTATCCGCCGTCCAGACGTGTATACCAGACGCCACGCCGGTACCGCCAATAATGGCACGGTTCGCCGGGATCCAGACATAGGCTGCATAATCATTAGGGTGGCGCAGCTCCAGCGTTTCACCATCAACTGTGAAATGCGTTTGCGTTGTCGCCTGCGGAACGGTGAGCGATGTTGGCGCGCCATCCTTCATTTGCGGACCCCAGAATTGCAGTTTGGCCTCTTTGGTGGCACGGATATGGTCTACTACGTGCGGTGTTGCCAGGACTTTTACCTGTGGGAAGGCTTTGACGATAGGCTGCAGTCCGAAATAGAAATCCGGATCGCCGGAGGTGATCACGA
This sequence comes from Citrobacter sp. wls826, assembly GCF_005281245.1. NCBI lineage: Bacteria > Pseudomonadati > Pseudomonadota > Gammaproteobacteria > Enterobacterales > Enterobacteriaceae > Citrobacter > Citrobacter sp. wls826. The sequence continues at coordinate 85,508 of NZ_SZWS01000054.1, read as the reverse complement.
TGGCCTTTAGCGTTTTACCGCTGGCGCGAATCATCTGCACCAGCTGTTCACCATCTTTAGTACTGAACTGTGCGTCAAACAATATTGCTTCTTTCGGTCCTGAAACCAGCGTTGAAGAGACCGGGAAAATAGCCTTGTCCTGTGGATTGTAGACGTCCAGCTGTAGCGTCGCGGCAAAGGATGAAGAGGCGAACAGAGGTAACAGCAGGGCCAGCGTTTTAACTTTCATGCCAGGTATCCTTGTGCAGGAAATTGTCTTTTGATAGTTCCTGTATTTTAAGGAAATTCGGATCTGTTAGAATTCCCTTATTAGGACATGCTGAGTTTCATAAAACGATCGGATGGGATGCAATGGACAGAGTGATGGCGGCAACGGTATTCAACCATATCTGTGATTTGGGCAGTCTGAGCGCCGCCGCGCGTGCGCTGGGGCTTTCCCGTCCGATGGTCAGTCGTTACCTCGACGAGATGGAGAAATGGGCGGGTGCAAGGCTTATCCATCGCTCGTCGCGCCGTCTGACAATCACGCCAGCGGGTGAAGAGGCATTAGTGAAAACGCGTTCTCTGGCGCAGCTTTCGCTGGATATTGGTGCCGCCAGCGCCGCGCAAACTCCCTCTGGCACGCTACGTGTGGCCTGTGCGCATTTTACAGCTATGCATATTTTAGCGCCGGTACTGCCCGCGTTTCTGACGAAGTATCCGCAACTGCGTATCGAGGTGGAGATCAATAATCAACCGGTAAGCCTCGTTGGAGAACGCATTGATGTGGCGATCCGTATAACGGAAAACCCTGAACCTGGAACTATTGCCCGTCGCCTTGGCGACTGTAAATCGGTACTGTGCGCGTCTGTAGAGTACCTGCATCAACATGGCACTCCTGAGACTATCGACGACCTTACGCAGCATAATTGTCTCTACTACAGCGGGTTTGCCGGAAAATCCTGGCACTTTCTGGATGCCCAGGGGCGGGCTGCCGCTGTTGCGATTAAAGGCAATTTGAGCGCCGGGATCTCTTCGTTGCTCTGTGAGTCGGCGTTGGCGGGAACGGGCATTGCGCTGGTGCCGGAACTGGAGGCGCGGGAAGGGCTGGCACAGGGAAAGCTGGTTAGACTCTTGCCCGAGCTTCAACCAAAAAGCCTGCCAATTTATGGTTTATATCTTTCGCGGGAGCATCAGCCTGCAGGACTGCGCCTGTTGCTGGACGCGCTCAGTGAAAAACAGCGCCTAATAATTGATTGAATACGCTTATAAAATAGTCAAATCGCAATTTGTGTTAAACAAAACATATCCGGAAGTGAGATTATTCTTATCGCCCCTTCAAGAGCTAAGCCATCGTGAGTGCCGGAGATAAGCGCCGGATGGGGCCGGAACCCTTAAGCCTGCCAGCAAGCAGCCTTAAGGGTTTTTTGTTGTTTGTTCATAATTTGAATTTTTTCCCTCCCGTCATTCCTACGTCTCTCTAAATAGATATTAATTCTGTAAAATGAGTATATATCTAAATCTAAAGAATTTTTTTTACCAGCCTTGCGATTGAGGACAGTGCTGTAGGCAACTGGCTATCAACGACGCATACTGACTAGATGACCTTGTTGCCAGCCAATTGGGTTGTGGAATGTGAACTCGCCTAAATTGGCAGTGGGGTAGGTTCGATACTGAAAACAGTGGGACTGAAGTCCCACTGTTCAGCATTTTCATTTAATTTTTGCATCTTTCCATTATCATTGACATGAACAATATAAAAATTCCGTTCAATAATAATGCGCCCATAAAGATAATGGTCATGTGTGTATTGTCCCAGACGCTGGGGTCCATCTCTTTCACATCGGGATAGATTAAATCAAATAATTTATTTTCAGGTAAATATTTGAAAATAAATAGAAAAAAACAAACCCAAGATATTGCAAATAAATACCATGTGATGACTTTTTTAATATGTTTCATTAATACACCTGAATAGTGCCGTATGCACGAAGACTGGGGGTACCCAGCATTTGTGGAGTGCTTAAAAGTGCTTCCCGGAGTATGTTGTAATGAGCTCTGCTGGGAAGAGTTATGCAGCCATTACTGACGCCAGTATACCCCGCAGGGTGCAATCTGAAATACCCACGGCTGACCTTGTTATAGAACGTAACGTCATCTAATTTTTCATCCTCTCTGAATAATCCGAACCAGATATCGCGGTCTGAACCGCTAATCTCTGACGCAGTATAATCTTTAATTGCGCTGAAAATCCCGCCTTTCGGACGCGAAACAATATAGTATTTACCGGGAGGAAGCGGCCCGATATCCTTAATTGCTATCGATTCAGGGTTGTTTCTATGCTCCCCACTGTTACCTGAATATGCAGGGAAGAAGCCAACTCCGGGGCAGCTAAGACTTGATAGCTGCCCACCGTTTAAATGAAATGTGCAACGAATCACCGTTCACTCCAGGAATCAGAAAATATTATATTCCCGTCGCAGTGTTTCCAGGTTATTCGTTCATATCTAAGAGCAATACTTTCAAGGTGATTGTGTTTTTCAGTGGCTGCGTTTTTCACGTCATGCATTAGAGGACAAATTGAAACCACCTTCACTGTTTCGAGTAGCATATTGAAGTATTCAACTTCCTGTCCTGCATCATTGATTTTGTACCATTTAAATTCGGCCTCTTTAAGGGTTTGTCCAGTGGCTACTGCTTTGTAAAAATATGGACTGGAGCTATCAAACTCCTTTTCAAATATAAGAGCGGTGTGTACTCGTGTTCCTGTTATTTTCCCTGTGTTGTTGTCGGTAGGGAGGTGCAGGCCATGACTAAACCCTAAGATCTCAATGCTCCCCACACGGTCGCGAACATCTACAGAACCCTTGATGTCTGCTCCTCCATCATCTTTTAACCACAAATACGCAGGTATAGCCATTTAAAACTCCATTTCACATACGCAAGGTAACTGTAATAAACGACATGACGCATGAATACGCAAGGCAATAAATGTCATACATTTTTATTATGTTTTATTGATATTTATGAGAGGAATAAAAAGCTTAGAATTAAAAATGAATAGTAATGATGCACATATAAGAATAGTGAGATTTTGAAGCGAAATATATTTCTTAATTCTGATATTGAGAAAGTCTTTGTAATGCTATCAAGCAGGATCTTAAAAGTAGACGCGCAAACCGTACTGTCGATTTTGTTCGGAAGGTGTTGTGGTGTTTGGGATAAATCACGCGCAGAGGGCGCATGAAAAAGGGTGAAGTTTGGGGGGCAAAAACGCACTGGGGCGCAATTTAGAGGATTAACTAGTCCGTTTTTGTCTATAACAAGAAGAGATTAAGAGAATGATTATACAATAGTCGTATGATTTCATTAAATTTTTAAAACTTATCACTTAAATAGACATTATCTATACATCTTTTAGTCTTTGACCTGTCTGTACGATTCAATTGTTAAAATCCATTATTAATCAATGCATTGAACAAAAAAATCCATCCCTGTTAACCCACGCAGCAGGGTCTATGCTTAGTAAAAGGGGGCAAAAAGGGCGATTAACCCGAATGCCCCTGCTGTTGAGGGGTTGAAGTGATAATCATTATCACTAACATGTTGTTATAGCTTGAAAGCTAGTGACTCGAGGTAACCCTATGGAATTGCATTCAGGAACATTTAACCCGGACGATTTTGCCTGGCGTGGTCTGACGTTAACGCCAGCGGCTGCGGCGCACATCCGCGAGCTGGTGGCAAAGCAACCCGACATGTTAGGCGTGCGTTTAGGCGTGAAGCAAACGGGATGCGCGGGATTTGGCTACGTGCTGGACACCGTTCGCCAGGCGGAAAAAGACGATCTGCTGTTTGAAACGGAGGGGGCCAGACTTTATGTACCGTTACAGGCGATGCCGTTCATCGACGGCACAGAAGTCGATTTCGTGCGCGAAGGATTAAATCAGCTATTTAAATTTCATAACCCGAAAGCCCAGAACGAATGCGGCTGTGGCGAAAGTTTTGGGGTATAGGCGGTACTATGTCTCGTAATACTGAAGCAACTGACGATGTCAACACCTGGGCTGGCGGGCACCTTAATTACAAAGAGGGCTTCTTCACCCATCTACAAACCGATGAACTGGCAAAAGGGATCAACGAAGATGTCGTGCGCGCAATTTCGGCAAAACGTAATGAACCCGACTGGATGCTGGAATTTCGCCTGAATGCCTTTAAAGCGTGGCTAACCATGGAAGAGCCGCACTGGCTAAAAGCGCATTACGATAAGCTGAACTACCAGGAGTACAGTTATTACTCTGCGCCGTCCTGCGGTAATTGCGATGAAACCTGCGCGTCTGAGCCGGGCGCGGTGCAGCAAACGGGGGCGAATGCGTTTTTAAGTAAAGAAGTTGAGGACGCATTCGAGCAGCTTGGCGTGCCGGTCCGCGAAGGCAAAGAGGTGGCGGTTGATGCCATTTTTGACTCGGTGTCGGTGGCGACAACTTATCGCGATAAACTGGCGGAACAGGGCATTATTTTCTGTTCGTTTGGTGAGGCGATTCACGATCACCCTGAGCTGGTAAAACAATATCTGGGTACGGTTGTCCCGGGTAATGACAATTTTTTTGCGGCGCTGAATGCGGCGGTGGCCTCCGACGGCACGTTTATTTATGTCCCGAAAGGTGTGCGTTGCCCAATGGAACTGTCGACCTATTTCCGAATAAATGCGGAAAAAACCGGTCAGTTTGAACGCACCATTCTGGTTGCGGATGAGGGCAGTTACGTCAGCTATATCGAAGGCTGTTCAGCCCCGGTACGCGATAGCTACCAACTGCATGCCGCGGTGGTGGAAGTCATTATCCACAAAGATGCCGAAGTGAAATACTCGACGGTACAAAACTGGTTCCCTGGTGATGGTAACACCGGCGGCATTTTGAACTTCGTCACCAAGCGCGCTCTGTGTGAAGGCGAAAACAGCAAAATGTCGTGGACGCAGTCGGAAACCGGCTCGGCCATTACCTGGAAATACCCAAGCTGTATTCTGCGCGGCGACAACTCTATCGGCGAATTCTACTCCGTCGCGCTGACCAGTGGTTATCAGCAGGCCGATACCGGCACCAAGATGATCCACATCGGCAAGAACACCAAATCGACCATTATCTCGAAAGGGATCTCCGCTGGACACAGTCAAAACAGCTATCGCGGCTTAGTGAAGATCATGCCGACCGCAACCAACGCCCGCAACTATACCCAATGCGACTCGATGCTGATTGGCGCGGATTGTGGAGCGCACACCTTCCCGTATGTGGAGTGTCGTAACAACAGCGCCCAGCTTGAGCATGAAGCCACGACCTCGCGCATTGGTGAAGACCAGCTGTTTTACTGTTTGCAGCGCGGCATCAGCGAAGAGGATGCCATTTCGATGATCGTCAATGGTTTCTGTAAAGACGTGTTCTCTGAACTGCCGCTGGAATTTGCCGTTGAAGCGCAAAAACTTCTCGCCATAAGTCTTGAACACAGCGTCGGTTAAAATTTAAGGAAAGCACATGTTAAGCATTAAAGATTTACAGGTCAGTGTGGAAGATAAGGCGATCCTGCGTGGGCTGAGCCTGGATATTGGCCCCGGAGAGGTACACGCCATTATGGGGCCGAACGGTTCCGGGAAAAGTACGCTTTCCGCAACGCTCGCCGGGCGCGATAACTACGAAGTCACCGGCGGGACGGTAGAATTCAACGGTAAGGATTTACTGGAACTGTCACCCGAAGACCGGGCCGGTGAAGGGATCTTTATGGCATTTCAGTATCCGGTAGAAATCCCCGGCGTCAGTAATCAGTTTTTCCTGCAAACGGCACTGAATGCGGTGCGCAGTTACCGTGGAGAAGAGTCGCTGGACAGGTTTGACTTTCAGGATCTGATGGAAGAGAAAATCGCGTTATTGAAGATGCCGGAAGATTTGCTAACGCGTTCGGTCAACGTTGGTTTCTCCGGTGGCGAGAAAAAGCGTAATGACATTTTGCAAATGGCGGTGCTGGAACCTCAGCTGTGCATTCTTGATGAGTCGGACTCCGGGCTGGATATCGACGCGCTGAAAGTCGTTGCGGATGGCGTGAACTCGCTGCGCGACGGGCAACGTTCATTCATTATCGTCACCCACTATCAGCGCATCCTGGATTACATCAAACCCGATTATGTGCACGTTCTCTACCAGGGGCGAATTGTGAAATCCGGCGATTTCACGCTGGTCAAACAACTGGAGGAGCAAGGTTATGGCTGGCTTAGCGAACAGCAGTAACGTGCTGCAACAGTGGCATCATCTGTTTGAAACGCAAGGGGAGACGCGCTCGCACCATGCCCAGCAGCACCTGCAGCAGATGCTGCGTCTGGGACTGCCAACGCGTAAGCATGAGGACTGGAAATACACGCCGCTGGAAGGATTAACCAACAGCCAGTTTGTCAGTCATGTCACTGAGATAACGTCCGCCCAGTGTGAAGCGTTAGCGCCAGCTATTGATGCTGTCCGCCTGGTGTTTGTTGACGGGCAATTCTGTCCAACGCTCAGCGACAGCGCAGAAGGTAGCGGGTTTAACATTACCGTTGATGATGTGCGCCAGTCGCTACCGGCGGCTATCCAACCGGAAGTCTTTCTGCACCTGACCGAAAGCCTCTCCCGCAGCGTAACGCACATTCAGGTGAGGCGTAACCAGCGAACGGCAAAACCGTTGCTGCTGCTGCACATTACCCAGGGGCTGGCGGGCGATGAGGTGAACACGGCGCACTATCGCCACCATCTGGACCTGGCAGAAGGCGCAGAAGCCACCGTCATTGAACACTATGTCAGCCTCAGCGAATATCGCCATTTTACCGGTGCACGATTAACGATGAACGTCGCGGCAAACGCACACTTGCGCCACATCAAACTGGCGTTTGAGAATCCGCTCAGCCACCACTTCGCGCATAATGATATTCAGTTGGGCGCTGATGCCACGGCCGCCAGCCACAGCTTTTTACTCGGTGATGCGGTTTTGCGCCATAACACCAGCACCCAGCTTAACGGCGAAAACACCACGCTTCGGCTTAACAGCCTGGCGATGCCGGTGAAAAATGAAGTCTGCGATACCCGCACCTGGCTTGCGCACAACAAGGGATATTGCAACAGTCGACAACTGCATAAAACGATTGTCAGCGATAAGGGGCGCGCGGTATTCAATGGCCTGATCAACGTCGCTCAGCACGCCATTAAAACCGACGGTCAGATGACCAACAATAATTTGCTGCTCGGAAAACTGGCGGAAGTGGATACCAAACCGCAGCTTGAAATTTATGCCGACGACGTGAAATGCAGCCACGGGGCGACGGTAGGGCGGATCGACGACGAGCAGATGTTCTATCTGCGTTCGCGCGGGATCGGCCAGCAGGATGCCCAACAAATGATTCTCTATGCGTTTGCCGCTGAGCTGACGGAAGCCCTGGGCGAGGAAACGCTGAAACAACAGGTCCTGGCACGGATCGCCCAACGCTTGCCGGGAGGCGTAGCATGACATTTCCCATTGAAAAAGTGCGGGCTGATTTTCCGGTCCTGACGCGTGAAGTGAACGGTTTACCGTTGGCGTATTTGGATAGCGCCGCCAGCGCGCAAAAGCCCAACCAGGTGATTGATGCCGAAGCCGAGTTTTACCGTCATGGCTATGCCGCGGTCCACCGCGGGATCCATACGCTGAGCGCGCAGGCCACGGAAAAAATGGAGAATGTGCGCAAGCTCGCCTCGCTGTTTATCAACGCCCGTTCAGCTGAAGAACTGGTGTTTGTTCGCGGCACAACGGAAGGTATCAACCTGGTGGCTAACAGCTGGGGCGGCAGCAATGTGCGGGCGGGCGATAACATTATCATCAGCGAAATGGAGCACCACGCCAATATTGTGCCCTGGCAGATGTTGTGCGCCCGCGTAGGTGCAGAACTGCGCGTTATTCCGCTCAATACAGAGGGGACGTTGCAACTGGAAACGCTGCCGACGCTGTTTGACGATCGCACGAAACTGCTGGCGATTACCCATGTGTCTAACGTGCTGGGCACGGAAAACCCATTGGTTGAGATGATTGAGCTGGCGCATCAATACGGCGCGAAAGTGCTGGTGGATGGCGCACAGGCAGTTATGCATCATCAGGTTGATGTGCAGGCGCTGGATTGCGACTTCTATGTTTTCTCTGGGCACAAGCTCTACGGGCCAACCGGTATTGGCGTTCTGTATGCCAGAGAGTCATTGCTGCAGGAGATGCCGCCGTGGGAAGGCGGTGGGTCGATGATTGCGACGGTGAGCCTGAGCCAGGGGACGACGTGGGCCAAAGCCCCCTGGCGGTTTGAAGCCGGAACGCCAAACACCGGGGGAATTATTGGACTCGGCGCGGCTATTGAATATGTTTCCGCGCTGGGGCTTACTGAAATCAGCGAATATGAACAATTCCTGATGCGCTATGCGCTGGAACAGCTGGCGGATGTGCCGGATTTAACGCTCTACGGGCCGGATAATCGTCTGGGGGTGATTGCGTTTAACCTCGGCAAACATCATGCCTATGATGTCGGAAGTTTTCTTGATAACTATGGCATCGCCGTGCGGACAGGGCATCACTGCGCTATGCCGCTGATGGCCTACTATAACGTTCCTGCGATGTGCCGGGCGTCGATTGCCATGTACAACACCCACGAAGAAGTGGATCGCCTGGTAACGGGCCTCAAGCGTATTCATCACTTACTGGGATAACAGGGAGGCGTTATGGCTGCGCTGCCGGATAAAGAAAAGTTGTTGCGTAATTTTCTGCGTTGCGCTAATTGGGAAGAGAAATACCTGTACATTATTGAACTGGGTCAGCGTTTGCCGGAATTAAACGACGACGATCGTAATACGGAAAATAGCATCCAGGGCTGTCAAAGTCAGGTATGGATTGTCATGCGTCAGAATGCTGAAGGAATTATTGAATTACAGGGCGACAGCGATGCGGCAATTGTGAAAGGGCTTATCGCTGTCGTATTCATTTTATATGACCGCATGACGGCCCAGGATATTGTGAATTTTGATGTGCGTCCGTGGTTTGAAAAAATGGCGCTCGCACAGCATCTCACACCGTCTCGTTCACAAGGGCTGGAGGCGATGATTCGGGCTATTCGCACCAAAGCCGCAACTCTTAGCTAAACTGATAAAACACGTCAATTTCAGCTCGACGTGAAAGAGTGAGGTAGTGCAACGCAGTGACTCGTAGGCCGGATCGGGCGCTCGACGCCGTCCGGCAGGAACGCCAGGGGGGTGAGTATGAAACGCGCGTCTGTTATTACGTTAATGCTAATCGGCGCTTACAGCGCTATTCAGGCCGCATGGGCGGTCGATTATCCTTTGCCTCAGGCGAACAGCCGTCTTGTCGGGCAAAATCAAACCTACACCGTGCAGGAAGGCGATAAAAACCTACAGGCGATTGCCCGTAAGTTTGATACCGCCGCAATGCTGATCCTTGAAGCCAATAATACGATTGCCCCCGTACCTAAACCCGGAACGCTGATTACTATTCCCTCGCAACTACTGCTACCGGATGCACCCCGAGAAGGCATTATTGTGAATCTGGCGGAACTGCGTCTGTATTACTTCCCGCCGGGAGAGAATATTGTTCAGGTTTTCCCAATTGGTATCGGTTTGCAGGGGCTGGAAACGCCGGTAATGGAAACCCGGGTTGGGCAGAAAATCCCGAATCCGACCTGGACCCCTACAGCAGGCATCCGTAAACGCTCTTTGGAGCGCGGCATAACATTACCGCCGGTAGTACCTGCCGGGCCAAATAACCCGTTAGGACGCTTTGCACTGCGTCTGGCGCATGGAAACGGTGAATATCTGATCCATGGCACCAGTGCACCGGACAGCGTGGGACTGCGCGTAAGTTCTGGGTGTATTCGCATGAACGCGCCGGACATCAAAGCACTGTTTGCTCAGGTCCGGACAGGAACGCCGGTTCGGGTGATTAATGAGCCGATAAAATATTCGATAGAGCCGAACGGAATGCGCTATGTCGAGGTGCATCGACCGCTGTCGCCGGAAGAGGAGCAAAACGTCCAGACCATGCCGTATGTGCTGCCAGCCGGTTTTACCCAGTTTAAAGACAATAAAGCCGTGGATAACAGTTTGGTGGAAAGAGCCTTGTATCGTCGTGCGGGCTATCCGGTCACCGTAACGGCCGGGCAAGCGTCGGTCGTAAGCAATGGCACGGAAGTGAAGTCTGCACAGAATGGCGTGCCGGGAGAGGATGCAGAGGTGCGCGCTA
>NZ_SZWS01000054.1:64267-75180 GCF_005281245.1 Citrobacter sp. wls826 | reverse complement strand
ACAATGTGCGCCATTTTTATTACACAGATACTATTACTTGCGGTATTTAGTAGCTGCGTTGTCCAGACGCTGGTTAGCGCGAGCTGCGTCATCTTTAGCAGCCTGAACGTCGGAACGCATTGCGTTCACGTCGTTGCTCAGCTGGTCAACTTTAGCGTTCAGAGTCTGAACGTCAGAAGACAGCTGATCGATTTTAGCGTTGCTGGAGCAACCTGCCAGCAGAGTAGAACCCAGGATTACCGCGCCCAGTACCAGTTTAGTACGATTCATTATTAATACCCTCTAGATTGAGTTAATCTCCATGTAGCGTTACAAGTATTACACAAAGTTTTTTATGTTGAGAATATTTTTTTGATGGGAATGCACTTATTTTTGATCGTTCGCTCAAAGAAGCATCGAATTGTGCAAAAACGGCTAAAAACCCGAGTGAAAACAGAAAGCTTCCATCGGATTCATCTTAGATAATCACGGATTAGATAGTGAAATCCGATTTGATTTTTTATTAATTGTAGCTATCGATAAAATAAAAAAAGCGCCACCAGGGCGCTTTTTTAAGCAAATTAATTCGCGTTGGAATTATTACAGCACGTGAACGGATGCCGTGTTGGTCGTGCCGCTCGGAACCAGTGCACCGGAAACCATCACCACAACGTCACCTTTCTGAGCCAGACCGCTTTCCAGAGCGACTTCTTTACCCAGACGATAGAAATCATCGGTAGAGCTGATTTCTTTAACCACCTGTGCAACAACGCCTTTGCTCAGCACCAGCTGACGCGCGGTAGTTTCGTTGGTGGTCAGCGCCAGGATGGTGGCATCCGGGAAGTATTTACGTACTGCGCGAGCAGATTTACCGCCCTGGGTTGCTACAACGATCAGCGGAGCATCCAGTTTTTCTGCAGTTTCAACCGCGCCACGGCAAACGGCTTCGGTGATGCGCAGTTTGCGGCTGTCGTTGTTGAAGTCCAGACGGCTGGTCATCACGCGGTCGGTACGCTCACAGATGGTTGCCATGATGGTGACGGCTTCCAGCGGGTATTTACCTTTTGCAGACTCGCCAGACAGCATTACTGCATCGGTACCGTCGAGGATGGCGTTCGCTACGTCACCGGCTTCAGCGCGGGTCGGACGCGGGTTTTTGATCATGGAGTCCAGCATCTGGGTCGCAGTGATAACGACTTTACGTGCACGGATACATTTTTCGATGATCATCTTCTGCGCGAAGATAACTTCTTCAACCGGGATCTCAACGCCCATGTCGCCACGAGCAACCATGATGCCGTCAGATGCTTCGAGGATTTCGTCGAAGTTGTTCAGGCCTTCCTGGTTTTCGATTTTGGAGATGATCTGGATGTTTTCGCCGCCGTGCGCTTTCAGGTGCTCACGGATTTCAACGACGTCAGAACGTTTACGGATAAAGGATGCTGCAACGAAGTCAACGCCTTGCTCGCAACCGAAGATCAGGTCCTGTTTGTCTTTTTCAGCCAGTGCTGGCAGCGCGATGGAAACGCCCGGCAGGTTAACGCCTTTGTTTTCGCCCAGATCGCCGTTGTTCAGCACTTTACAGATAACTTTGTTACCTTCGATAGCGGTAACTTCCATGCCGATCAGACCATCGTCAACCAGAACGGTATTGCCGACGGACAGATCTTTAGTGAAGCCTTCATAAGTAACAGCAACGATTTCGTTGTTGCCGACGACAGATTTGTCGGTGGTGAAGGTGAAGGTTTGGCCCGCTTTCAGGGAAACGTCGTTACCGCCTTCCAGTTTGATGGTACGGATTTCCGGACCTTTGGTGTCGAGCAGGATTGCGGCTTTCTTGCCGGTTTTGCTCATGACGTTGCGCAAATTCTTGATGCGCTGACCGTGTTCTTCATAGTCCCCGTGGGAGAAGTTCAGACGCATGACGTTCATGCCCGCGTCCAGCATTTTGGTTAACATCTCTTCGGATTCGGTTTTCGGACCGATGGTGCAAACAATTTTCGTCTTTTTCATGACAGTCTTAGTCTTTAAGTTGAGAAGGATATGGAAATCTGGCTCCCGCCGCGCACGGACGGGAAGCTAAACCTGAGTTACGAAAGTTGTGATGCCTCGCACTAAGGATAGGTGACATCGAAAGAGCGTGCAGAGGAATGTGTGCTTGTGTTTCAGCCCAACGGGATGGTGAGTTTTGTAGTCGTTGAGTTTTACAGGTCAATGTGCTGAAACCATTCAAGAGACAATTGGCGCGCATTATACGCTGAAAATTATCAAAAAGGAAAATGGAAACAGCGTTTCAAAACACTTCTGTGCAGTTTTACAGAAAATATTCATTAATTTGTTTCCAGGTATGGATAAAGAGGTTATTCGCAGCCGCAATTTGTTGCGCAACAAGGTGTAATTGTCATCCCAATCCCTGACTTTTTGTGTATAACGCCGACCAAACCAACATATTTCTAAAAGTTATATCAAATGCGTTTTAATTCATTTTAAAAGCCAATCTCACTGATTAAACTCGTTTGGACATCCATACTGCTAAACAGCCAAAAGCGCTAGCAGCAGAACAATAAGCAGCAGCGGATACCTAAACGACATGATTGTCCTGAAAAATATTTCGAAAGTGTTTACGCCAGGCAGGCTTGCCATTACCGCTGTCGATAACGTCAACCTGACGGTTGAACAGGGACAGATTTACGGAATTATTGGTTACAGCGGGGCGGGGAAAAGCACCTTAATACGCTTACTTAATGGTCTGGAAAAACCGACTTCAGGCAACGTAACGATTAACGGCCACGATATCTCTGCCGCCCGTGGGGAATCTTTACGTCAGGCGCGACTGAAAATCAGCATGGTGTTTCAACACTTCAATTTGCTGTGGTCACGAACGGTTAGTGAAAATATTGCGTTCTCTATGCAAATTGCTGGAGCGCCAAAAGCATCAATTAAAGCGCGAGTTGCTGAACTGATTTCGCTGGTGGGGCTGAGCGGTCGTGAAAATGCGTATCCGTCCCAGCTTAGCGGTGGGCAAAAACAGCGGGTAGGAATTGCCCGTGCGCTGGCGAACAATCCTGACGTTCTGCTGTGTGATGAAGCCACTTCGGCGCTGGATCCGCAAACTACCGATCAGATCCTCGATTTGCTGCTCGATATTAATCGCCGCTTCAAATTAACCATTGTGCTGATCACGCATGAAATGCACGTGGTACGAAAAATCTGCGATCGCGTCGCGGTAATGGAAAACGGCAGGGTCGTTGAGGAAGGCGACGTGCTCAACGTCTTTACCCATCCGCAGCAGCCGATCACCCGACAGTTCGTTCGTCAGGTGAGTCAGTACACCGAGGAAGACGAGTTTAACCCACAGTTGGCCAGCGAGCTGGGCGGTGTGGTGATCAAGCTAACGTTTACCGGGCAACGTACGCATCGGCCTGTGGTTGGCGAATTGACCCTGCGCTATGGCCTGCCGTTTAACATTTTACACGGCAAGATGACGCAAACCGCGCACGGTGTGTTTGGTCAGCTTTGGGTGCACGTTGTGGCCTCTGAGGAACAATTGAACAATATTTTGGCCGATCTGCGCCAGAGCGACATTGAAGGCGAGGTAATCAACCATGGCTGAAGAACTGTTTCCTCATCTGAAGTGGGACCAACTGCTGGCAGCAACCCAGGAAACGCTCTACATGACGGTCCTTTCTGGCGCGGCGACCTTTGTCCTGGGCGTTGCACTTGGTCTGGCGCTGTTCCTGACCGCACGCGGCGGACTGTTTCACAATCGCGCGGTGTATAGCGTTATTTCGCTGGTGGTGAATATCTTTCGTTCCATCCCGTTCATCATTCTGATCGTGCTGCTGATCCCGTTTACCAAAGCGATGGTTGGCACCATTCTCGGCGCTAATGCCGCGTTGCCTGCGCTGATCGTAGGGGCCGCACCGTTTTATGCGCGTCTGGTCGAAATTGCCCTGCGTGAAGTCGACAAAGGGGTTATTGAGGCGACGCGTTCGATGGGCGCACGGCTAAGCACGCTTATTTTTCGGGTTTTACTGCCGGAATCCTCTCCTGCTCTGGTGTCCGGGATCACCGTGACGCTGATTGCGCTGGTCAGCTACAGCGCGATGGCTGGAGTGATTGGTGCCGGTGGTTTAGGGAATTTGGCTTATCTGGAAGGATTCCAGCGCAACCACAGCGACGTCACGCTGGTGGCGACGGTGACGATTTTGCTCATTGTCTTCATCATCCAGCTTTGCGGCGATGTGATCACCTCTCTGTTAGATAAACGCTAATAAAATACGGAAACCATTATCATGAAAAAATCACTGACGTTACTCGCCGCAGCAACCTTAAGCGCCCTGAGCTTTGCCTCCTGGGCCGATACTCTGACCGTTGGCGCCTCTAACGTGCCGCACGCGGAGATCCTTGAGCAGGCTAAGCCTATTCTGGCGAAGCAAGGGATCGATTTAGAGATTAAACCGTTCCAGGATTACATTCTGCCCAACACCGCGCTGGCTGGCCGTGAGATTGACGCTAACTACTTCCAGCATATTCCGTACCTGAACAGCGTGATTAAAGATCATGCGGGCGATAAAACCTATGATTTCGTCAGCGCCGGAGCGATTCACATCGAGCCAATTGGGATCTATTCGAAAAAAGTGAAATCGCTTAAAGATCTGCCGGAAGGCGGCAAGGTCATCATGCGCGATGCGGTATCTGAGGAAGGCCGTATTCTGTCGATTTTCGAAAAAGAGGGCGTAATCAAGCTGAAGCCGGGCGTGGATAAAGTCACCGCGCGCATTAGCGATATCGTCGAGAACCCGAAAAAACTGAAGTTCCTGCCTAACGTGGAAGCCGCGCTGTTACCGCAGATGTATAACAACGACGAAGGCGATGCGGTGGTGATTAACGCCAACTACGCCATCGACGCCGGGCTGGATCCGGTAAAAGATCCTATCGCCGTCGAAAGTGGTGAAAACAACCCGTATGCCAACATCATTACCGTGCATCGTGGCGACGAGAAGAAAAAAGATATCGTGGCGCTGGTTGATGTCCTGCACTCAAAAGAGATCCAGGACTGGATACGCACCAAATATAAAGGTGCGGTGATCCCGGTAAATAACTGATCCGCGGGCGTTGCCTTATCCGGCCTACGACGTTCTGTAGGCCGGATAAAACGCGTTGGCGTGGCCATCCGGCGCTAGAGTTTCACTCGCTCAATCCTCGCTGGTAAACCCTGGCGCACCGCTGCACCTGACACCCAGTCAAGCCAGGTATTGGCTACCTGCCGGGTAGGGTCCGCAAAGCCCAAATCGTTGAGATTAATCCCCGACCTTATTTGTGCGTCAAACGCCATCGGCTTGCCGTCGAGCGTATGCTGCGCCGCGCCCATTTCTTTATGCCCATAACCGTGTTCAATGGCGATCACGCCCGGCATCACGCCATTAAGCAGGCTTATCTGCGCCTGCGCCTGACCGCCAGGCGTGGTGATACGCACCATATCGCCGTGCGCTAAACCATATCGTTGACCATCCTGCGGATTAAGCGCCACCAGATTAACCGGCTTCAGATGATGCAAACGTGGGATCACCGCCGTGGCGCTGGACATGGTATTGGATTTAAAAGAAATCAGTTTCAGCGGCCACTCTTGTTCCGGGAACAACTCCTCGACCGCACGCCCATCTGACAGGCGTGAAGGATACCAGGCCGGGCAGCCGCTGTAGCGCTCGCCGGTAATTGCATGGCGGTGCGCGGCGACGTCCGCATTCCAGATTTGTAGCGGTTTTTCCCACGCATTGCCTATCCGATTCTCAACCCGCCCGCTGTTGTCCGGCGCAAAACGCCCACCGCGGGAGTAGATAAACGCCACCCGGCTGATTTCATCGGCTTTCAGCGTTTGGGTCATCACCGGCACGATCCGCTGTACCCCAGTCAGCGCCAGGTCTTCCGGTTGCGCTTCAGCGACCGGCGCTTTGCCCATAAACGCAATATTGGCGGCGAGTCGCAGGTAGTAATCTTCCGCACGATTCAACGGATAGTGATTGCCCTGCGGATCGGTAATCGCATTGTCACCAAATCCGGGGAGCCCGATACGTTTTGCCACTGCGATACAGAAAGATTCCATCGAGGCGGGTTGACCATCAGCGGTACTGCTGGTTGCCGCTGTCACTACCGGCCAACGCGCGGTGGTGGCTTTACTGGCAACGCCGGCCCACGGGGCGCTGAATCCCCAACTTTCAAAGTTGTGGGTATCCGGCACGATGTAATCGGCCAGCGCCGTGGTTTCGTTCATAAAGGCGTCAATAGCGATAAACAGCGGCAGACGCGCAGGATCCTTGAGCTTTTCTTCCGCCACGTCGCGCAACCCTGCGATGCCGTAGAACGGGTTAGTCATGTTGGAGATCCAGGCTTTCAGTGGATAAGGGTAGCCTTCCAGCGCCGAGACGAGGAGTTCGGTAAGCTGGCCTGCGACAAACGGATACCACGGGGCTTTGGCCGGGAAGGGCGATTGTCCGGCCGCCACCTTATTGCGATACTCTTCGGAAGACTCATAAGCAGTTTTACTGCGCGCGATGCTTAATCCTTTTGGTTTTACCTTCCCGGCGAAGCTGTCCATGTTGTAGCGCGGACCGTCGGTGGCGCCATTGAACTTGCCGCCGCCGACAAATACGCCGCCTTCAAGACTGAGATTGCCAATCAGCGCATTGAGCATCATCACCGACCAGGCGTTATAAAATCCATTGCCTGCCATCATTCCACCGTGCGTAATCACCGCTGCCTGGCGGCCATGGCGGGTAAACGCGTCGGCCAGGGCGCCAATGTCAGCTTCAGACACGCCGCATTGCTGGCTGTACTGCGTCAGCGTTAGTTTCCCGGCGGACTCTTTCAGACACTGGAAGCTGCTTTTTACCGTCACCGTCTGACCGTCTGCCAGCGTGACCTGGCGGGTGACGAACAGCTGCGCGCGTGGGCAACTGCTGGCGGCGACAATTTCGCCGGCCTCGTTAATGACCACCGGCTCCTGGGCGGCGTTTGCACTCAAGTGCGCGAGGGTTAAATGCTGTCCGGCAAGGGTTGGAAGCTCATCGGTAATCACCAGATGCGTGGCGTTAGTCCAACTTTTTTCTCCGGCCTGCTGCATGGCCTGCACGCCGGGAATGGTGAGATAATCGGCGTTATAACGCTGTTTTTCGATAATCCAACGGATCATCCCCATCGCCAGCGCGGAGTCACTTCCCGGTCGTACAGGCTGCCAGTGGCCGCGATTGTCAGCCTGCACCGTGGTCAATGGCAGGGCCGGTGCCACCACCACGTAACGGAAGTCGTCGCGTAAACGGGCGCTGGCCAGTTGGCGAGCCTGGCGCTTAAACGGGTTACCGGATTGCGCCGGAGACGTTCCCATAAATAGCGCGAATTTGACGTTGTCCCAGTCGGGCTTCACGTGGGTATTTTTATCTAGATCGCCCATTAACGCACCGGAACCGGCCCGGTATGCCAGACCACAGTAAGCGCCATGAGCGCCGAAGTTTTTACTGCCAAAACTATTTAATGCAAAGCGGCGCAAAAATGTATCACGTCCTTCATCGCTGGTATTGGTGACCAGCAGTTGATTGGATTTAGGGCCAAAGCCGGGATGCCTGGCATCAAGCGGTGTGTTGGTGTCATGGATTGCCCGCAAGCCGTCAACGTGGCCTTCACCAAACAAGTCGCCGCCTTCCACCACCTCTTTGATCAGCTGTTCGAAGCTGATGCGCTGCCATTTTCCCTCACCGCGTTTGCCGACACGTTTCATGGGCTGGAGAATGCGTAACGGGCTGTATAAACCTTCAAGTAAGGTTGCGCCACGGGCGCAGGCCGTGGAACGCGCGTCAAGACCCGTTTCGCCCGCCAGTTGTTCCATTGCGGTGGCAAAGGGGACGGAGGCGTCAATATGGTGCTCGTGAGACAATGGGTGATAGGGGTTGCCCGCAATGCGCAACACCTTGCCTTGTTCGCTGTCAACGCGCACCCGCACGCCACACTGCGTCCAGCAGCCGAAGCACTGCGTCATGGAGATAACCTGCAGCGGGTTCTGCTGCCAGCGCGGCTGGGCATTGGCTTCGGGGATGAGGGCGTTACCAAAGATGCGGTCTCGGGTAATTTTGCCCGAGGAGCCGTCCAGCAAACCGTCTATCGCGCGCTTTGCCACATCCCGATAACTCAGGCCAAAAGTCACCATGCCACCTACGGCAAGGCCTACTTTAAGCCACTGACGACGGGTTAAATTAGCCATGTTGCATTCTCCTTGCGATCGCGTTCAGGGCTTCACGAACAATAATGATCAGTGCTATCCACAGGCCGAAGGTGCCCACAATGGCCAGCCAGCCATCGGTACCACCGGGCAGGGTGTAAGGATTAAACAGCGCGTTAAATTTCGGTACGGTCTGCACCTGGATAAGTAACGTCCAGCGCATCAGCCAGCACAGCGCCATCGCGCTAAATGCAAGTAATATGCGCAGCGGCAGTGATAAGGGGTTACGGAGCACCAGCCCGCACAGGACAAGCGAAACAAGCCATAGCGCAACCCAACCGATGGCGTAGTGTCGTGCTAACGGGGCAACGTTCAGCCATTGGCGAATAGCCGAACCGGAAAGCGTATTGCCGCTCACCCATATCACCACGACCAAAGCCAGTACCATCAGGGTGACTGTCTGCCCCCACGCCAGTTTGCGGGTCAATGTTCCCTCGCGTTTTGTCGCGGCGATGAGCAAGGCGAGAAACGTTTGCAGCGCGCTGAGGAACATCGCAACCGGAAAGGCGTAGCTGAACCAGACGGGACGCGCCTGCACTACCGACACTTCGCGGCCGGTGTATACCAGCAACCCGATGGCTGACAAGGCGCTACCTATCGCCAGCCACTTAGTGACGCTGTAACTTTTAAGCGTTAACCGTTTAACATGCTGCGCCAGAAACCACAGACCTAAGAAGCCGGTAAATAGCGGTAAAAACAGCGCGCCCCAGGGCATCCAGGACCACGGCGTCGGCCAGGCGTAGAAATGCCAGACGCGGGCGGTTTGGTGTAAGTCAGCGGTAAGCGCCAGCGGCGCGGTAATCGCGCAGGTCAGGGCGATTAACAGCGTCAGGTTTTCCAGTTCCGGCATCTCTTGTTTACGCCAGTGAAGCACGCAGGCGAACAGCGCGGCGCAGGCGGCAATGCCGATGAAAAAGAAATATTGTACGGCCCAGGGTAACCAACTTACGTCCTGGGGATGGGCCAGAACCTCTTCAATAACCAGTGAATGGTTCATTTAAACCTCCTGCCAGAGAGCGGGTTGAGCACGTCCCATCAACGGGGTTACAAACGCTTCGTCCAGACCCAGATAGAACACGTGCGGTGATGTCCCGTTTTCCGGTTTCAGGACTTTGATGGCGTCATGGTGTTCACGCAGCATTTGAGAAATCCGGCTGTGCTGATCTTTGATATCGCCTATGATGCGCGCGCCGCCGACGCAGGATTCCACGCAGGCCGGGAGCAGGCCAGCTTCGAGGCGGTGAACGCAAAAGGTACATTTATCGGCGGTTTGTGTTTCATGGTTGATGAACCGCGCATCATAAGGGCAGGCCTGCACGCAGTAGGCGCAGCCCACGCAGCGCGTGTTGTCGACCACCACAATGCCGTCTTCGCGTTGGAAGGTAGCCTGTACCGGGCAAACGGGCACGCAGGGAGGATTATCACAATGGTTGCACAGCCGCGGCAGCAGGACGTTGGTGACGCTCTGCTGACCTTCAATCTGCACCTGGTACTGGTTAACGAGGGTGCGAAATTCACCCTGCGGCGTCTGGTTTTCAATGGCGCAACTGACAGTACAGGCCTGGCAGCCGATACAGCGTCGCAGGTCAACCAGCATGGCGTAGCGATGCTGAAGTGAGCCTTCATGGCGTTCAGGCGAGAAGGGAAATTGCGCCTGAGCCAAGGGTACCAGTGATGCGCCAGCGGTCAGGACGCCCAGTTGCTGGAGAAACTGCCTTTTACTGCTGTCCATATTTTCTCCCGTCACGATGCAACAACGAAACATTGGTCACGCCGTTGGTTTGCGTGTGATGAATAAAGAATCTTGATGATTTACAGTGTAAAAATCGTGACGGGGGGTACTCTATTGTGGTTAACCACATACCCGGCTTGTTGTTGATCTAAAACAACATAATTGACAGGGATAATTGAGTGGGACGCAACGTAGCAAAATGTCTGACGGTGCTGGTGTCGCTATGGATGCTAAGCGGTGTGGTCAGGGCTCAGACATGGAACATTGGCGTTTTGGCGATGCGTGGGGAGGTCTCCACACGTAATCACTGGCAGCCGCTGGAAACCCTGTTGAATCAGCAAATTCCCGGCGAACAGTTTCATATTCAACCGCTGGACCTGCGGCAGATGCAGGAGGCGGTGAATCGTGGAACGGTACAATTTGTGGTCACTAATCCGGCGCAATTTGTTCAACTAAACAGCCGCGCTGCGCTACGCTGGCTGGCGTCACTCCGTTCTACTCGCGGGGGGAAAGCCACCAGTAATGTGATTGGCAGCGCGATCCTCGTCAGGCGCGATAGCGGGATAACCTCCGCACACGATCTGATCGGCAAAACGGTGGGTGCCATTGATGCTCAGGCATTTGGCGGCTATTTGCTGGGATATAAAGCGCTCAGCGATGCCGGCCTGCGCCCGGAGCGCGATTTGCGCCTGACGTTTACCGGATTTCCCGCCGATGCCTTACTCTATTTATTACGCGAAAAAGCCGTGCAGGCAGTGATTGTGCCGGTGTGCCTGTTGGAAAAAATGGACGAAGAAGGGCTTATTCGTAAAACAGATTTTACGGCCGTGCTTAACCATCCAACGTCGATTCCCTGTTTAACCAGTACGCCGCTCTATCCTGACTGGTCATTTGCGGCACTGCCTGCGGTAAGCGACGAGCTGGCCGATC
>NZ_SZWS01000054.1:58962-64226 GCF_005281245.1 Citrobacter sp. wls826 | reverse complement strand
GCGGGCCCTGTTCAATGCGCCGCAGAACGCGACGTTTCGCTGGGGGGCGCCCGCCTCGACCCGCGAGGTGGAAGCGTTGCTGCGCGATGTCCGCCAGCATCCGCAGCAGCGCCAGCTGTGGCTGGATGTCAAAAGCTGGTTTATTCAACATCGGCTGGCGATGGGGGCCGCGGCTCTTGTCTTGTTGTTGTTGACGCTCAATTACATCTGGGTGATGTTGCTGGTCCGCCGACGCGGCAGGCAGTTGGAGCAAAACAACGTATTGTTGCGTAAACAGGAACAGGAGCTGGAAACCGCTCGCCAAATGAGCGTGCTTGGCGAGATGACGTCGGGTTTTGCCCACGAGCTCAATCAGCCGCTATCGGCTATCCGTCATTATGCGCAGGGCTGTCTGATCCGCCTGCGTAATCAGGATCAACAGCATCCACTGCTGCCCGCGCTGGAACACATTGATACCCAGGCGCAGCGGGGGGCTGATACGCTGCACAATCTTCGCCAGTGGGTCAGCCAGGCACAGGGCAATCCGGTGATGACCGATGACTGGCAAGTTGTTAACGTTCACGATGCTATCCATCACGTCTGGCAATTATTACGCATGCCCCAGCAATTTCCGGCGGTAGCGCTGCAAACGCAGATCGGTAAGGCGTTAACATTAACGTTGCCGTGTGTTCTCCTCGAACAGGTACTGGCCAATGTGGTTCTCAACGCCGCCCAGGCGGGGGCAACCACCGTGTGGTTTAGCGCTCAGCGTGAGGATGGTGATGTGAGTATTCAGGTGCAGGATAACGCCGGAGGTATTGATGAGATGCAGCTGTACCAGGCTTTTCAGCCGTTTATGACCACCCGTAAAGAGGGCATGGGGCTGGGGCTAGCCATTTGTCAGCGGCTGGTGCGCTACGCAAACGGAGACATTGAGATCAAAAATCATCAGGCTCCAGATGAAAAAGCGGGCGTGGTGGTGACATTACATTTTAAGCAAAACCCGGAGGGAGGCCGTCGTGGCAATCATTCATCTGCTGGATGACGATATTGCCGTCACCCAGGCTTGCGCGTTTTTACTGGAAAGTCTGGGATATGAGGTGTGTTGCTGGGAGCAAGGCGAAACATTCCTCACCGAGGCAAATCTGCACCAGGTGGGCGTACTTTTGCTGGATATGCGTATGCCTGTAATGGATGGGCATGCTGTGCATGAAGCCATGCGCCAGCGTGAGAGTACGCTGGCGGTGGTATTTCTCACCGGGCATGGCGATGTGCCGATGGCGGTTGAACAAATGAAACGCGGTGCGGTCGATTTTTTGCAAAAGCCGGTTTCCGCCGCGCCTCTGCAAGCGGCGTTAGAGCATGCAGTGCAGATTTCTCACGCCGCCTTTTCGCGACAAGAGATCGTGGTTTGCTATCAGCAGCTTACGCCAAAGGAGCGAGAACTGGCGCAACTGGTAGCAAAAGGGTTAATGAATCGGGAAATTGCTGATGCTATGAATATTGCCGTGCGCACGGTTGAGGTTCATCGGGCGCGGGTGATGGAAAAAATGCAGGCGGGGAGTCTTGCTGAACTGGTTAATCGACTGCAGAGGATTCAGTAAATTTATGACATTTATTTGATTTTCATTGAATTTTGTCTAATCCGTCAGACTGATATATGCTGTTGGTTTGAGTTAATGACGAGCGGGAAAAAATGGGAAATCAGACCAAAGACGATGAGTTGTACCGTGAAATGTGCAGAGTTGTCGGTAAAGTAGTGCTGGAAATGCGCGATCTGGGACAAGAGCCTAAGCATATCGTCATTGCGGGAGTACTGAGAACCACCCTCGCCAACCAGCGTGTGAAGCGCAGCGAGTTAGAAAAACAGGCTATTGAGACCGTCATTAAAGCATTAGCCGGTTAATCCACAAAAAGAGGATGGTGGTCTCGTTCGCCGTCCTTTTATTCTCGTCACGTTAATTTATCAATATATATAATTTAGTACTGCAATTAGAAGAGTAACCTTCGCTGTATATTGAGTTATATTCCGAATGATATATTAAAATATATATGCGAGTAGAGTCACAAATATTTGCAAAGCATGTGAAATATTATTTCAACTTATCTTAATGATAATAAATCTCACTCCGCATTTATTATTTCCCTTCCGTTTTTTAATTGATGACGATCAAAACTATGAGCGCTGAATAACCACATTATCTTTACGCCTAACCCTAAAGGATTAGATTCATTCAGTTTAACCACCGTCATTTTACGCGATCAGGTTAGGGCAAAAATTTACGTGTTGTTGGCAACATTAACCGCCCGAAATGGCTTGAGTTGCACGGGTTTAATTTAGCCTGGAGGTGTTGCTAACACAGCGTTTGCGAAGAGGATGCGAAATAAATGAATCAGGTTGATCGTCCATTTTTAGATTGTGGTTTAACGCGGCTTGAATTTCTGCGGATATCAGGAAAAGGTTTGGCGGGATTAACCATCGCCCCTGCACTGTTATCACTTTTTGGCTGTAAGCAGGAAGATATCGACAGCGGTACCGTGGGGCTTATCAATACGCCGAAAGGGGTGCTGGTGACCCAGCGAGCGCGCTGTACTGGCTGCCACCGCTGTGAAATTTCCTGTACCAATTATAACGATGGTGCCGTGGGGACTTTCTTTTCCCGTATAAAAATCCATCGCAACTTCTTCTTTGGCGATGATGGCGTCGGGTCCGGTGGCGGACTTTATGGCGATTTAAACTATACCGCTGATACCTGCCGTCAGTGCAAAGATCCGCAATGCATGAAGGTCTGCCCCATTGGCGCTATTACCTGGAAACAGGAAGACGGCTGTATTGCGGTGGATCATAAACGTTGTATTGGCTGCAGCGCTTGTACCACCGCCTGCCCGTGGATGATGGCGACCGTGAATACCGAAACAAAAAAATCCTCAAAATGTGTGTTATGTGGGGAGTGCGCCAATGCTTGTCCGACTGGGGCATTAAAAATTATCGAGTGGAAAGATATTACTGTTTGATAGATAGCAGGCATACCTGATACGCGTCATTAATTGCCAAAAATATCGCAGTTTTGCAAAAAAACTGCCTGAAGGATGGCGGGTATATCTATTAAACCTTCTTGCAAAGGAAAACATGATGGCTAATGGTTGGACAGGTAATATTTTACGGGTCAATCTCACCACGGGGAATATCACCCTTGAAGATTCCAGTAAATTTAAAAAATTTGTCGGCGGGATGGGCTTTGGTTATAAAATTATGTACGACGAAGTCCCGCCAGGCACCATGCCTTTCGATGAAGGGAATAAACTGGTTTTCGCCACCGGGCCATTAACGGGCTCTGGTGCCCCTTGTAGCTCCCGCGTCAATATCACCTCCTTATCGACTTTTACCAAAGGCAATTTAGTGGTGGATGCTCATATGGGCGGCTTCTTCGCTGCGCAAATGAAATTCGCCGGTTACGACGCCATTATTATCGAAGGCAAGTCCGCGACGCCTGTCTGGATCAACATCAAAGATGAAAAGGTCAGCATCGAAAAAGCCGATTTCCTGTGGGGTAAGGGAACGCGCGCCACAACCGAAGAGATTTGCCGTATTACCAGCCCGGAAACCTGCGTCGCCGCTATTGGTCAGGCGGGTGAAAATCTGGTGCCGCTCTCCTGCATGATCAACAGTCGCAACCACAGCGGAGGCGCCGGTACTGGCGCGGTAATGGGGTCGAAAAACCTGAAGGCTATTGCGGTAGAAGGGACCAAAGGGGTCAATATTGCCGATCGTAAAGAGATGAAGCGGCTCAATGATTACATGATGACCGAGCTCATCGGTGCCAACAACAACCACGTTGTGCCAAGCACCCCGCAGGCCTGGGCAGAATACTCTTCGCCAAACTCGCGCTGGACGGCCCGTAAAGGACTGTTCTGGGGCGCGGCAGAAGGGGGACCAATCGAAACAGGGGAAATCCCGCCGGGTAACCAGAATACCGTGGGTTTCCGTACCTATAAATCCGTGTTCGATCTGGGGCCAGCCGCTGAGAAATACACGGTCAAAATGAGCGGCTGCCATTCATGTCCCATTCGCTGTATGTCGCAGCTCAATGTCCCGCGGGTGAAAGATTTTGGCGTGCCAAGTACCGGCGGTAACACCTGCGTGGCGAACTTTGTCCACACCACCATTTTCCCCAATGGCCCGAAAGATTTCGACGATAAAGACGATGGGCGCGTGGTGGGAAATCTGATTGGTCTGAACCTGTTTGACGATTATGGCATCTGGTGTAACTACGGGCAGTTGCACCGTGATTTTACTTACTGCTATTCGAAAGGCGTCTTTAAGCGCGTACTGCCAGCTGAAGAGTATGCGGAGATCCGCTGGGATCAGCTGGAAGCGGGCGATCCTCATTTTATTAAGGATTTTTACTACCGGTTGGCGCATCGCGTGGGGGAACTCAGCCATCTTGCGGACGGATCGTATGCCATTGCTGAACGCTGGAATTTGGGCGAAGAGTACTGGGGTTATGCCAAAAATAAACTGTGGTCGCCGTTTGGTTTTCCTGTCCACCATGCAAACGAGGCCTCTGCACAGGTGGGGGCGATCACCAACTGTATGTTTAACCGTGACTGTATGGCGCACACCCATATCAACTTCATCGGTTCCGGTTTACCGCTGAAATTACAGCGCGAAGTGGCGGGCGAGCTATTTGGTTCGCAGGATGCATACGACGAAACCAAAAACTACACCCCGATCAATGCCGCCAAGATCAAATATGCCAAATGGACGCTGCTGAAAGTCTGCCTGCATAACGCGGTTACGCTGTGCAACTGGGTGTGGCCGATGACGGTTTCACCACTCAAGAGCCGTAACTATCGCGGAGATTTGGATCTGGAAGCAAAATTCTTCCAGGCGGTCACCGGCGATGAAACCACGCAGGAGAGTCTGGACCTGGCCGCTGAACGCATCTTTACCCTGCACCGTGCCTATACGGTCAAATTGATGCAAACCAAAGATATGCGCAATGAGCACGATCTCATCTGCTCCTGGGTGTTTGATAAAGATCCGAAGATCCCGGTCTTCACTGAAGGGACCGACAAGATGGACAGGGAAGATATGCGTCAGTCGCTGACGATGTTCTATCAGGAAATGGGCTGGGATCCAGAGCTGGGTTGCCCAACGCGTGAAACCCTGAACCGACTCGGACTTGAAGATGTAGCCGCTGATTTGGCTGCACAAGATCTGTTGCCGGCGTAAGGAATGCGAGATGACTAACGTGAGCGACGTTCTGACCCCCGTTGAGGCG
>NZ_SZWS01000054.1:41545-58901 GCF_005281245.1 Citrobacter sp. wls826 | reverse complement strand
GCAGGCGTTTCACCCGCCTGTAGAACAGATGAATGCGCCCCAGGTTCAGGAACCAGCCAGCCCGGAGTCGATTGTGGCAGATTTTATCCGTCAGCATTCAGCATCGGGGCAACTGGTGGCGCGCAGTGTCTTTTTGCTGCCGCCTTATTCGGTTCCTGAAACCGATCTTTCCGCGCTGCTGGATGTGCTGGGCCAGGACGCGAATGGTGCGGATATCACCTGTGTGCAGGGTGCGGAAGAAGCATATTTCTATTCGACGCAAACCATGACGGCAAATTACGCCGACATGTGTGTGCAGGTGGTGGAAAACGACATCTGCCGTGCGATTGCCGAGGCGGTACGCTTCGACTGTCGAACGTATCCTCGCCCTTATAAGGTCGCCATGTTGACGCAACCGCCGTATCGCTTTGAGTCTCAACAGATTGCCGCTGCGCTCACGGCCATGGAAACGCATCCTGATTATGCAGATATACGGACTGTGGAATCGTCAAATGCGGAGCCTTATTTGTTCAGCGAACGTTTTATGAGTTATGGCAAAGCGTACGGCCTGTGCGAATGGCTTGAGGTTGAGCAGTATCAGAACCCCTGAATTATTCAGGTTGATGTCATGGAACGTGTGGACGACCACTGTCACAGTATTAGAGGATAACCCGATGTCCTTCACCCGACGAAAATTTGTCATTGGCATGGGGACGGTGATTTTTTTCACTGGCCCAGGTCAAAATCTGTTAGCGAGTACCAGGAGTTCTAAAGACGTACATTACGTCATGATTCACGATGAATCACTGTGTAACGGATGTAATATCTGCGCCCGCGCATGCAGGAAAACCAATCATGTACCTGCGCAGGGTAGCCGTTTGTCGATAGCTCATATTCCGGTTTCGGACAACGACAACGAAACGCTGTATCACTACTTCCGTCAGTCCTGCCAGCACTGTGATGATGCCCCCTGTATTGAGGTGTGTCCGACCGGCGCCTCATGGCGAGATGACAACGGCATTGTGCGGGTAGACACGTCTTCCTGTATCGGCTGCAGTTACTGTATTGGCGCGTGTCCTTATCAGGTGCGTTATCTCAACCCGCAGACCAAAGTGGCGGATAAATGCGACTTCTGCGCTGAATCTCGTCTGGCGAAAGGTTTCCCGCCGATCTGTGTTAACGCCTGCCCGGAACATGCGCTGATTTTTGGTCGCGAAGATAGCCCGGAAATTCAGACCTGGTTGAGAGAAAATAAGTATTACGAGCATCAACTTGCAGGCGCCGGGAAACCCCATCTGTATCGTCGGTTCGGTCAACATTTGATTAAAAAGGAAAATGTATGAACGCGTCGCAGAATGCCGAACAGTTTCACGCCCAGCTTGCGCAGTTTGTTCCCCTGTTTTCACCGGACTACTGGCCTGTGTGGTTGGTCATCGCCGGGTTAATGCTGGTGGGGATGTGGCTGGTGCTGGCGCTACACGCCATGCTGCGCTTTCGGGCCGCGCATAAAGCGTCGGCAGGGCACGGTGAGAAAGTCTATTTATACTCGAAGGCCGTTCGTTTGTGGCACTGGTCGAATGCGCTGCTATTTCTGCTACTTCTGGTCAGTGGCCTGGTCAATCACTTCTCCGTCGTCAGTGCGTCGGTGATGAAAAGCCTGCTTACCGTGCATGAGGTCTGCGGCTTTTTGCTGCTCGCCTGCTGGATTGGCTTTGTCCTGATCAATCTGATTGGCGGCAACGGGCATCACTATATTATTCAACGTCAGGGCTGGATCGGACGAGCGCAAAGACAAACGCGTTTTTACCTGTTTGGCATTATGCAGGGCGAGTCACACCCATTCCCGGCATCAAAGCGTTCTAAATTCAACCCGCTACAGCAGGCGGCCTATGTTGGCGTGATGTACGGCTTACTGCCACTGCTGCTGATCTCAGGGTTGTTATCGCTCTATCCGACGGTTGTCGGTGACCTGTTCCCCGGCGTGCGTTACTGGTTGCTCCAGGCGCACTTCGCGCTGGCAATAATCAGTCTGTTTTTCATTTTTGGGCATCTTTATCTCTGCACGACAGGTCGTACGCCGGGCGAAACCTTCAAGTGTATGGTGGATGGCTATCACCGGCATTAAGCGATGATGATTACGCGAAGTGACTTACGGGCCTGGCGCGTTGGGCCCGTAATGTATCGCTGGTTTCTACGCGCGTTTCCAACTGGCGGAAGCTATGCTGATGTCCATCGTGCGCTCCAGCGGGATGGGTATACAGACTGGGCAAATAGCCTGGTGGAATACGGCTGGTCAAAATGGCGGGAAGAGGCGAGTTTTGCCCAGCAGGATATTCGTGCGATGGGGAATATTTCCCGTGTGCAAACGGCGGGGGAAATCAGCCGTCCGCTGGCGAGTGCGGAAGATAATGCCCGATTCAGTTGTGCAGGCGATAACGTTAAAATCACCAGCGCCGGGTATGCCGCACAGATCGCCAGCGCAGGTTACAGCGCACGTATTGGTAGCGTAGGCTATAACGCGCATATCGGCAGTTCAGGCGATCGCGGGCGAATTGCGGTTGCGGGAAATTCGGCACGTATCAGTAGCGTGGGTGACGGGACGCGTATCGCCAGTACCGGCATGCGCGTACGCATCAGTTCGCTCGGCGACAGAAATCGGATTGCCTGCGGTGGTGATTTAACCCAGTTGGCCTGTTTTGGCGCAGAGTCTAAAATCGCCAACTGCGCCGACAACATCCACATTATTGCCAGCGGAGAGAACGCCGTTGTTGCCAGTACCGGTGTTGTCGATTCGATAATACTCGGTCCCGGCGGTTGCGCGGCGCTGGCCTATCACGATGGCGAGAGAATGCGTTTTGCGCTTGCCGTTGAGGGGGAAAATAACATCCGGGCGGGCGTGAAATATCGGCTCAACGAAGACCACCAGTTTGTGGAATGTTGAGCCGTGATCTCATTTTAGCGCGAAGCGGCGTTGGGTGATTTTCTCCAGGCTCAGGCACAGCAGGTAATAGACCAGTCCGGTAAAGATAAAAATGGCTGCCGGATAGATTTGTACCCGGCTGTTAACCTGACCCGCAACCGTTGTGAGTTCCGGCACGTTAACGATAAACGCCAGCGACGTGTCCTTCAGTAATCCAATAAAAATCCCCGTCAGCGATGGCAGTACGTTACGCAGCACCTGCGGCAATAAGATAAGCCACAGGGCCTGATACGGGCGAAAACCCTGAACCACGGCAGCATCATATTGCCCGCCAGGCAGCGCGCTAATTCCTGCATACACTGAGTGCATGACCGAGGCAGCGGTGAACCATGCCAGCGCCAGCGTCACGGTAAAGGCTCCAGGGAGATCGCTTCCGGTTAGCATGGGTAGCAAATACCACATCCAGAAAATCACAAAGATTAGCGGAATGCCGCGAATAAACTCCGCCCAGATAAACAACCCGTTGCGAACCGTGCCTGGAAAACGCCAGGCGCAGCAGGCAAGAACTATCCCACCAGGCAAGGCCAGCAGCGCCGCGCCGAGAGCCATCAACAACGTGAGCAGAACGCCGCCGGGTTGTCCATCCGCCACCCGTCCCCACAGGAGATAATCAAGATTGTCGGTAATGACCGAAATGTTAGCGATCATGCAGTATGCTCCTGACGCTGAAGATACGCGTTTTAACCTTGGACGATTTACCCGATGCAGGCCGTGGGCCAAGACGCGTAAGCAGCATACCCAGAATGATGCCGGTGAACAGATAGAGCGCAGTGCCAACAGCAAAGGCTTCCAGCGCGTGCGCGTTGTAGCTCTCAATTTGCCTCACCTGGTAGGTTAGCTCAGCAAATCCAATACCACTGGCAAGCGAGGAAAGTTTCATCAGGTTAAGGTATTGCCCAACAATGGGTTGCCAGGCGTTCGCCAGTCCCTGAGGAAGCAGAATGTGACGAAACGTCGCCCAGGATGAAAAACCCTGCGCCACGGCAGCCTCACGTTGTCCGGCAGAAACCGCCTGTAAACCAGAGGCGATCTCCTCGACCAAAAATGCCGAGGTAAATACGCCCAGCCCCCATGCTGAACAGATAAACTCTGGTGTTAACCACCAGACATCGCCTGGCAGAATAGACCAGGGATGCTCTGCATTGATGAAGGTAATGACGTTGCGGGGCAGCCAGTTCCATGCGGCAAAATACCAGAACATCAGTTGCACCAGTAAAGGCGTGTTGCGAAACACCGAAACCCATACACTGACCACCGCTTTGTTGAAGCGATGGCCCGTCAGACGCAGCCCGAGTAGGAAGATGGCAATGAGCGTGGCGAGTACGACACCTGCCAGTGTCACCCAGAGCGTGGTGAGAAAACCGGAAATTATCCATTGCAGAGGTTGCCCGCTCAGCACTCCCTGCCAGTCCATTGCAAGCATTATAGCGATGACTCCTGGTGTAACGGGTCGAGCACTTTTTTCAGGAAACGCTGGGTTCTCGGGTGCTGTGGCCGGGTGAAAAAATCCTCCGGCGCGGCCACTTCAAGAATTTCTCCGCCATCGATGAATACCACGCGATCGGCAATCTCACGGGCAAAATGCATTTCATGGGTCACGACGATCATGGTGATACCGCTGTGGGCCAGGTTTTTCATCACCTGTAATACCTCGCCGATCATTTCTGGATCCAGCGCGGAGGTGGGCTCATCAAACAGAAGGATTTGCGGCGATGAGGCCAGCGCGCGGGCGATGGCCACGCGCTGTTGCTGCCCACCGGACAACTGTGCGGCATAAGCGCTCGCTTTTTCTGCCAGTCCCACCTGATCCAGCAATTCGAGTGCCCGACGCGCCGCTGCCGCCTTGTTCCAGCCGTGAACATATTCCAGCGCCAGTGAGATGTTCTGATGCGCTGTCAGATGCGAATAGAGATTGAATTGCTGAAAAACGAAACCGATACGGCTGCGTAACTGGCGTAATGCTGCCCCGCGCAACTGACTAATTGGTTTGTCATCAATGAAAATCTCGCCACCGCTGAGCGACTCAAGCTGGTTGATAAGGCGTATAAGCGTGGATTTTCCTGAGCCAGAAGGGCCCAGAATAGTCACCACTTCACCGGGTTCAACTGACAGGCTGACGCCGTTAAGTACAGTGTGAGTGTCAAACTGTTTGATGACATTGCGCAGTTCGACGCTTGCCTGGCGCAAATGGGTAAAATCCGCCGCGGAAACTGCACAACGATGAAACAGGGCTGAGAGCATATTACTTCGCTTCTATTTTAAAGGCGCGGGGTTGCGGATTTTTGGTTTCAGGGCCAAACCAGACATCATATATTTTTGCCGCCTGCCCGGTAGATTCCAGCCTCAAAAGCTCATCATTGACGGCTTTTAACAGCGCTGGCTCACCTTTTTTCACTCCCACGCCAATCTCTTCTTTGCTCAGCAGGTCTGGCAGAATTTTGAAATCTGCTTTATCCGGCGCACCGCTTAATAGACCGGCCAGAATCGTACTGTCCTGGGTGATGGCCTGAACATTGCCATTGCGTAGCGCGGTTAACGCCAGTGGAATATCGTCGTAGGCCAGCACACGCGACTGCGGGAAGCGCTGATGGAGCGCCTGCTCACCGGTAGTGCCTTTCACCGCACCGATTCGCGCTTTGCTGTATGCATCGAGCTGGTCCGGGGATTTGGCCGGTACCAGGAACTGCTGCCCGGTAACAAAATAGGGGACGGAGAAGTCAATGACCTGCGCCCGCTCAGGCGTAATCGTGATATCCGCCACGATTAAATCGGCTTTACCGGATTGTAATAACGGAATGCGGTTTGCCGGATTAGTCGCTACCAGTTCCAGTTTTACGCCGAGGGATTTTGCCAGCGCTTCAGCAAAATCAACGTCATAGCCGACAATCTTATGCGTTTTGGCATCGACGGAGCCAAACGGCGGATTCGCGTCGAATGTCGCAACTTTTACTACACCTGCGGCTTTGATATCGGCCAGTTGGTCAGCCTGAGCCTGCGAGGCGGCAATGCCGGTGGCCAGCAGCACGCCGAGTGCCAACAGTGTTTTTTTAGCGCGGTAAGTTTTCGTTGCCATCATGATGTAAATCCCTGTCGTTTTTGGTTTGTGCTTTTTACGCTCCCATACCTTACGTTCAGGACAAAATAAGAAAAAATTCTTATCTATTTACAAAATGTTATTAGTGAAAGCGGTGTTAACAATGGGTAAACGCGATGGGAAATGTAGATAAGAGGAGGGGCATAGTCTGGCGGTAAAAAAAACCGGCATTGCGCCGGTTTGGAAATCAGATTTTACAGGCGTCGCCGCAGTCATTATCAGCAATAATGTCCTGCGCTTTCTTGTCTGCATCTTCCAGACGTTCAGCATTACGCTCTTGCGCTTCTTCCAGTCCATCAAAGACCAGATTATCGAGATCAATTTCCATCATTCACCTGCTCAGGTTCAGCGTTTAACATCACATTATTATATTGCAAAAATGTTGCTTAACAGCAGCGATTCTTGCTACTTAGCGTCGAACTCAATTCGGGGTGCCTGTTTACCCGCCAGTTGGCCAACAATTCGCAATTGCTAAAGAACCGTGAAGCGGAAATACCGAAAAATGCTTGTGCCCTCGACTGTTCTACTTTCACTTTTTCATTAACGTGATGTGCGATCATTTTTAACAAATTAGCGACAAAATCACTATACATATAACTTAATATCTTTTATACATTAATTATTCAACCCTGCGACTATTCCACAAAAGAGAAAGCTATATGGAACAGACACCTGATAAGAAAAACGATAATTTTCAAAAAGATGGCAAAGAACAGTTCAATCGCTCGATCGGTCTTATTTCAAACTTTGCGTTGGGTTTTACCTACCTTTCGCCGCTTACCGCCGTCTATTCGCTGTTTGCACTGGCCGTAACGCTGGCGGGGCCGCCCGCAGTCTGGTGGATTTTAATCGTCGCATGTGGACAACTTTTGGTGGCGTTGGTGTTTGGTGAGGTCGCTTCCCAGTATCCGATAACCGGCGGGCTTTATCCGTGGGCCAGAAGGTTATGGGGCAAGAAATATGCGTGGATCGCTGCCTGGATTTACCTGTGGGCACTGGTGGTCACCATTACGTCAATCGCGGAATATACTTCAACATTTGTTGAGTCGCTCTTCCACTATGGTCAGACGCCAGCCACTATGTTGGCGACTTCCGTCCTGCTGCTGCTTTTGATGATGGCTGTTAATATGTCCGGGACTAAAAATCTGGCTCGGGTCGCAAAAATTGGCTTCTGGTGTGAAATCGTTAGCGTGATTGCGCTGGGAATTTATCTGCTGATATTCCACCGTTCGCAGCCATTCTCCGTAATTTTTGATTCGATGGGCGTGCTGGCGCATGACGGCAGCTATTCCACCGCGTTTATGTCTGCCGCGCTGATGGGGCTGTTTATGTTCTTTGGCTTTGAGGCCTGCGGTAACGTTGCGGAAGAGGTACAGAATCCAAGTAAAAAGATCCCGGTTGCGATGATTTTGAGCATCGTATTTGGTGCGATTTCGGCGATTATTTCCGTCATGGGATACCTCCTGGCTTCACCAAATCTGGTCAGTATCGTGAATGGCAAAACGTCTGACCCGATTCCGGCCATCCTTAATGAAGCTCTTGGTGAAACTGGTGCAACTATCTTTATCATCGTCGCGATTGTGGCGATGCTGTCGTGCATTTTGTCTCTGCAGGCTGCGTTAAGCCGTCTTATCTTTTCTTTCTCCCGCGACAGAATGCTGCCGGGAAGTGAGTGGATGTCAAAGATCTCTAAAAATGGTGTTCCGGATAATGCGATGGTTGTTAGCTGTCTGCTGCCAGTCATCATCTGCGTTTGGGTCTATTTCCAGCCAGACAATCTGTCGCGTATTACCGCGTTTGCCGTCATCGGTATTTATATCTCGTTCCAGATGGTTGTGCTTGCCGCACTGCGCCAGCGCCTGAAAGGCTGGAAACCGGCCGGGGAGTGGACCATTGGCGGTTGGGGCGTGATTGTGAACGTGCTGGCGCTAGCCTATGGATTGTGTGGGATCTGGTTGTTGGCGCAACCGGCAGACAGCAGCGATTTCATCGACCGTTGGACGGTACTGTTCGGCCTGGCGATTGTCGTTGGCTCCGGGCTTATCTATATGTTCCTGACCCGACCGTTTGGTCGCTCTGCGGCGCCGGAAAATGACGCCATTGCCTACGCTAACAAGCTGAATATGGGGCAGGATAACTAAAAACTAAGGGCCTTCGGGCCCTTAGTTTTGATAGTGATAAAGGATAAAGTAGTCGCTCTGATAAACAACGGTACTGTTTGCGGGAGAGAGTAATTCACCCACGCGAAAACGTGGCCAACTGGAAAAGATAATTCTGTTTTCCAGATTGGTCAGAATGACATAGTCAGGATGAGCGCAGGAAAGTAGTTCGGCCTCAATCTGACTGACCAGCAGATCGACGGCGGCAACGCCAAGAAACTGATCGTTGTAGTAGACCGGCACTGCCGAGGTCAGGGTGTAGGAAATATTGCAGATATAGTCGACGTAGGGGCCGTGGATATAGGCTTTTCCTGCCGGAGGTGAGTGCTTAAACCACTCGAAGGTTCTGAAATCCAGACGTTGCTGGGTGGCCTGATCTAAATCGAGGTGCGCCTGACTCAAACCATTATCTTTCTTATACCACCATTCCAGCAGCCAATACTCTTTTGTGGTGGCAGTGCTCTCAATATGGCTGGCGAACCCGGCCCCTGAACAGTAATGATTGTTACTGAGGGTGCGCTTGATGTGTTGCTGAACGGTAGATCTCACCGATGGATCGAGGACAACTTCTGCTGAGGCCTTTTGCACCCCGGAAATCGCCTCATGGATGCTCCTCGCCAGCGCAACGGTAGAATCTACGGTAGAGGCGGTAATATCATCAATCTTACGAATTAATGCGCTTAAGGATGTCGAAGAGCTCATTGTCTGTCCTGCCTTCACTGATTGTCAGTTCGAGTTATATTTCAGCTTTTTTTCAATAAGGTAATAGGTAAACGTGTCGATGATCCGTGTGGCAAGCTGCACGGATTCTGCCTCATTGTGAGCTGCCAGCGCATCGGCCAGTGCCGAGTAAAGCGCAATAATTTCGGCATGAATGTTGTCTGCGCGATAAAGTATCGCCACCAGCGATGCCCATTCAGCCTGGACCTGCAGCTCCTGATTGGCCAGTCGCGCCGAATGTGAACTGGCAGCTATCGCCAGTAGACAGCGCATATCGGCCTGGGTCATCAGC
Organism: Citrobacter sp. wls826; assembly: GCF_005281245.1. Classification (NCBI taxonomy): domain Bacteria; kingdom Pseudomonadati; phylum Pseudomonadota; class Gammaproteobacteria; order Enterobacterales; family Enterobacteriaceae; genus Citrobacter; species Citrobacter sp. wls826. The sequence goes on along the minus strand of NZ_SZWS01000054.1, from coordinate 49,677 downwards.
TCTGGTGAGTTTGCCTTGCTGAGCACCTCAACAAACTCGCGAAATTTGGCGATATCCGCGCCGGTCATCCGTCTGGAAGCCAGCCTTGCGCTATGGCTGATAATGGCGCAATGCATTTCGCCCAGGTCAGAAAGATAATCCGTACTGATCGCTTTGAACGGATGCAGGGCGCTGTTTTTGCCATCAATATTTTCGCAAACGAAGCTCCCGCCATTACGACCACGAACCGTATGGATAAGATTATTAGCCCGAAGCGTGTTTAGCGCTTCTCTGATAGTGATATGTGAGACACCCATCATCTTTGCCAAATCAGTTTCGTTGGGGAGCTGTTCTTTTGGCTCCAGCAACCCCGTGATAATGGCGTTTGACAGGCGCTGCACTATCTGGTCTGAACGACTGACCTGCCCGATAGGCGCAAATATGACCGCGTGAGTAATCATAATCTTTTCTGCACTCAATTCCCTGAAACAACGACCATTTTTAACACATGCCCGTCAGGCAAGGAAGGTAAGAATGGCCGAGTTATTTTACATGCCTATGCGCAACGTCACTGCACAAGCGGATGTGTGTCCCGATAACCTCATGATGAGCTGAGCAAACGCGTTGGCTCACGATGAAAAGCCTTATCCCGAAAATGTAAAAATTAAGTTAAAAATGCGAGGCTTATCATAGTGTCAATGTTGCGCATTTGAAAATCTTTTACAATATATATATTACATAAGATTCTTTATGTATTAACGGGCAGGAGAAAGACATGAAAACCCTGAAGCATTTTATCAATGGGCAATATGTAGCAGGTCGTAGCGAAGATACCTTCGAACTGGTGAGTCCGGTCGACGGCGAAACGTACGCATTATCACCCAACGCCAATGCGGAAGAGGTGGAGCAGGCCTACTCGGCGGCGGAGGCGGCGTTTAGCATCTGGCGAAAATCGACGCCGGCACAGCGGCAAAAGGCGTTATTGCAACTGGCAGATGAGATTGAACGAAACGTTGAGCGGCTGGTGAACGCGCAGAGTCAGGAGACCGGTCAGCTTCGCCATTTTATTGAGAAGGAAGAGATCGCGGCATCCTGCGATGCCATCCGCTTTTTTGCCGGTGCGGCGCGCTGTCTTGAAGGGAAAGCGGCAGGAGAATATTCCGCCGGGTTTACCTCGACTATCCGCCGTGAACCGCTGGGTATCGTTGGACAAGTCACGCCATGGAACTACCCGTTCATGATGGCGGTATGGAAGATTGCGCCAGCGCTGGCGGCAGGCAATACGGTCGTATTAAAACCCAGCGACACCACGCCGGTCAGCACGCTGCTGTTAGCTGAACTGGCCGCGCCGTTGTTCCCAAGAGGGGCGTTTAACGTCGTATTAGGTAAAGCCAGTACCGGTTCGCTGGTGGTTTCAAACCCGAAGGCCTCACTGGTTTCGATTACCGGTTCGGTCCGCGCGGGTCTACAGGTTGCGGCTTCGGCAGCGGCGAACCTGACCAAGGCGCATCTGGAATTGGGCGGGAAAGCGCCTGCGGTGGTGTTTGCTGATGCAGATATGGACAAGGCGATCGCGACGATTACCACGGCAGGCTTCTTCAATGCTGGCCAGGATTGCACGGCGGCTACGCGTATTCTGGTCGAACAATCCATCTACGCTGAATTCCTGGAAAAGCTGGTTCAGAAAACGAAGAGTATTAAATTTGGACCGCCAGCGGATCAGGCTGCGCTATATGGCGCATTGAACAGTAAAAACCAACTGGAGCAGGTGAAAGGCTTTATTGCGCGTTTACCGGCACATGCAAAAATTGAAACGGGTGGGCGTGCCGGGCCAGGTCCGGGCTTCTATTTTGAGCCGACGATCGTCTCCGGATTGCATCAACATGACGAAGCTATTCAGCATGAAGTATTTGGACCGGTAATGACTATTCAGCCGTTTTCGACTGATGAAGAGGGTCTACACAAAGCGAATGATGTGGAATATGGTCTGGCCGCCAGCGTCTGGACCAGTAACCATGGTCGCGCACAGCGCTTCAGCATTGACCTCGATTTTGGCACCGTGTGGATTAACAATCACATTCCTTTGTGCGCCGAAATGCCGCACGGCGGGTTCAAAAAATCGGGTTATGGCAAAGATCTCTCATCCTACTCGCTCGAAGAATATACCCGGGTGAAACATATCATGTGTGACATTTCTGAATAGAGAGGATGTCGATGAAAACATTAAACATAGCGGTGCTTTCATTCGTGATGTTCTCGGGCTATAGCCTGGCAGAAAGCACATCGCTGAATACCGTTAAAGAGTACATGGCGGCCTGGAATGCACACGATGCTTCGCGAGCCGCGCAATATCTTGCTGATGACGCAGTCTATTATGATGCCGCCGCTGGCGAACCGATAAATGGCAGAGAAAAAGCTGAAAAAGACGTTATCGGTGCCTTTATTAAGGCGGTGCCAGATCTGAGCTGGAAAATGGTCGGCAAACCCGTTTACGACGAAGATACCGTGGCGTTTCGTTGGGAGTTTTCTGGCAAAAATAGTGGTGAATGGGCAGGGAGTCCGCCGACAAATAATCCGATAAAATTTGAAGGTGTCAGCTATATTCATGTTAAAGCAGGTAAAATCACCTGGCAGGGTGATTATTATGATTCTAAAAAACTGGATGAAGAGTTAAAGCCAGGGAAATAGTCGGCTGTACCCCTTTATTACTATGAAGGGGGACATCTCTTATTTGTGTCGTATTTAGGGCTGTGTGTAGCAATAAGGAAAAAAGTTAATGGCAATTACCAGACGTGATTTTCTCAACGGCGTCGCGGTGACTATTGCGGCGGGGCTTACCCCGCTGGAATGGGTCAGGGCGGCAGGAAAGGGAAACGCATTTATAGATGGAAATTATTATCCGCCAGGGCTGACGGGGCTGCGGGGTAATCATCCTGGATCGTTTGAAATGGCGCATGCAGTAGGCCGCGAGCATAAACATTTTGATTTAAACGCTCTGCCCGTTGAGGAAGAGTACGATCTGGTGATTGTGGGCGGCGGTATTAGCGGGCTGGCTGCCGGTTGTTTCTGGCGCCAGCTTGCCGGGCAAAATAGCCGGATCCTGATCCTCGATAACCATGACGATTTTGGCGGACACGCCAAACGTAACGAATTTACGAGCTCAGGTAAGAAATTACTCGGCTATGGCGGTAGCGAAGCATTCCAGTCGCCCGCGCACAATTTCAGCCCTGAGGTGCAAAAACTGATGGAAACCGTGGGCGTCAGCGTCACGCGGTTAAAAGAGAGTTTTGACGTAAACTTCTACCCCGACTGGCAGCTCAGTCGTGGCGTTTTCTTCGACAAAAAGAATTTTGGCGAGACAAAAATCGTCAGCGGCGATCCGGGGCGCGCGGTATCTGATGATATCCCGCCGAACAGGCTCAATGGCCGTAAAATTGAAGACTTTATCAATGATTTTCCGCTAAGTGAGCACGACCGAAAGGCGTTGATCGACCTGCACGTCCATCCTGGCGACTATCTTCCGGGCATGACGGTCGATGAGAAAATGGAATGGCTGGATACCCACAGCTACAGTGAATTTTTGGCCACAAAAGTTGGTTTGAGCAAAATGGCGCTGCTCTATTTTCAGCAGCGTTCTAATGACTTCTTTGCCATCGGCATTGAAGGCATTTCCTGTAGCGATGCCAGAGCGTGCGCATTACCCGGCATGGAGGCGCTGGGAATACCGCCGTTGGACGGCGAGTCGCTGGCAGACCTCGAAGAGCCATATGTTTACCATTTCCCTGACGGTAACGCCGGGCTGGCCCGACTGTTAGTCAGGTATATGCTGCCGGATGCGCTACCGGGTAACACGATGGAAGACTCTGTCCTTGCCAGACTGCATTACGAAAAGCTGGATCTGCCGGAAAACACCACGCGCCTGCGTCTGAACAGCACGGTGATTAATGCGGCCAACACAGAGGATGGCGTGGTGGTGACCTATCTGCGTGACGGCAAAATGCATCGCGTACGCGGTAAAAACACCATCATGGCGGGCTATAACATGATGATCCCGTATCTGGTGCCTGAGATGCCGGAACAGCAGCAGGCGGATCTCAAACTGAACGTGAAGGCACCGCTGGTGTACACCAACGTGGTGGTCAAAAACTGGCAGGCGTTCAAACAGCTTGGCGTGCATGAATTTTACTCACCGGCGGCACCTTACAGCCGGATTAAGCTCGACTATCCGGTCAGCATCGGCGGGTATCAACACCCGGCCTCACCGGACGATCCGATGGTCATTCACATGGTCTATGTGCCTACTTATCCGGGCAGTAATTTGTCGGCCAGAGAACAGTTCCGTCTGGGGCGAGCGTATTTACTGGGGACCACATTTGCGACGCATGAGGAGATGATTCGCTCCCAGTTACAGGAAATGTTTGGCTCAACGGGCTTTGATAATCAACGCGATATCTCCGCCATTACGGTTAACCGCTGGGCGCATGGCTATGCGTATTACGCCAACGCGTTGTTCGATGATATGGATAAAATGCCAGAAATTATCGAGCGGGCGCGGCAGCCAGTTGGTCGCATTGCCATCGCTAATTCCGATTCTGACTGGGGCGCTTATGCCCATACGGCCATCGACCAGGCATGGCGTGCGGTTAATGAACTCAAGGATATGGGGTGATCTATGCGTAACGTAACCGTTCTTGCCGCCTGTTTGTTTACCGCCTCTGTGAGTGCAGCGGAATCTAATGGCGAATATATCGCCCGTATCTCTGACTGTGTGGCCTGTCATACCACCGAAGGGGGCGCGGCGATGGCGGGTGGCAAAAAGTTTCCTACTCCGGTAGGGGATATTTATTCGACCAACATTACCCCAGACAAGACCCAGGGTATTGGTAATTACTCATACGAGGATTTTGACAAGGCCGTACGTCAGGGAATTGCTAAAGATGGTCATCCGCTCTATCCGGCCATGCCTTATCCCTCTTACGCGAAACTTTCTGATGACGATGTAAAGGCGTTGTATCGCTATTTTATGCATGATGTCACCCCCTCTGCGCAGCCCAATAAAGAGAATGCCATTCCGTGGCTACTCTCCGCCCGCTGGCCGCTGCATATCTGGAACTGGCTGTTTACCGACGCGCCAGCGACGGCTGTAGAGCGTGCGAAAACGGATGACAACGCTGCGTTGGTAAAACGGGGCGCTTATCTGGTGGAAGGTCCCGGACACTGCGGTTCTTGCCATACCCCGAGAGGCATGGCGATGAACGAAAAAGCGTATACCAATGCTGATGCCGAGTACCTGAGCGGCGCGATGATCGACGGCTGGTATGCACCTTCGCTGCGCGGCACGGGAATGTCTGAGCAGGAATTAAAATCGCTGTTGCTGACCGGTAAAAGCAAGCATGCCGCGGTTTCAGGTTCGATGGCTGAAGTCGTTACGCAGAGTACACAGTACCTGACCGATGACGATGCCACGGCGATCGCGCAATATCTGCTGAGCCTGAAAAGCGAGAAGCCTGAAACGGTGCGCGCAGCGGCAACTACGGTGTCCTGGTCGAATTCACCCGAGGCGGGCAAAGTGACCTATAACCGCTACTGCTCCACCTGTCACGGTCTGGAGGGGAAAGGTACGGATGATAACGCACCTTCTTTGATCAACAATCCGCTGGTGATGGTTGATGACCCGACGCCGTTATTCAGAGTGATTGCCCACGGCGCAGAAACACCGACAACGCGTGGTAGCGTCTCCTTTAAGATGCCGGCTTACGGTGGCATGTTAAGCGACAACGAAATGCGCGATGTGATTAATTACGTGCGTAAAAGTTGGGGAGAAGGGAATGGCGAAGTAAGCCAGGAGGACCTGGCAGGGATTAAAAAAGCGTCACATTAAACAGCATGTCGGCCGGACAAGGTGCTTGCAGCGCCATCCGGCAGTGCTTAAACGGCGTTTACTCTGATAATACCCACCAGTCGGGTAAACGCCGCCGCCATTTCATGCTCTTCAATACTGGCAAATCCCAGCAGCAGGCCGCTGCGTTTCTCTTCATTCACGTAGTAGCGAGACAGCGGGCGCACCAGCAGCCCTTGCGCATTTGCCTGTTGGGCAATGACAACGTCATCGCTCCCGACGGGCAACTGTAGAATCATGTGCAGCCCGGCGTTGCTGCTGAAGGAGCCAAGATACTGCTCGCCCAACTGGCGGCTGATAAGCTCCACCAACGTCTGGCGGCGACGACTGTATAACTGGCGCATTTTACGAATGTGCGCCGCGTAGTAACCCTCGCGGATAAACTCCGCCAGCGCTGCCTGAATCAGCAAATGTCCACCACGATAGAGGTCGTTATGAACCTTCTTCAGCGGCGCGGCGAGCGGTTTGGGCAGTACCACATAACCGAGCCGCAGTGCGGGATAGAGTGTTTTACTGAATGTCCCGATATAGATGACCGGCGTCTCTTCTTCCAGTCCCTGCAATGATGGAATTGGCTGGCCGGAAAAGCGAAACTCGCTGTCGTAGTCATCTTCCACTATCCAGCTTCGCGTTTCACGTGCGCGAAAGAGAAGTGCCCGACGGCGGTTGAGGCTCATTACCGAACCGAGCGGATATTGATGTGACGGTGTCACAAAAATCAGCTTTGGCGCAGATTCGCCAGCCTCCAGCGGCACCATACCTTGTTCATCAACCGGGATCGCCGAAAAGTTAACCGCATTGATGCGCAGAATATTTTTGATTCCCCAGTAGCCCGGCTCCTCAATCCAGGCGTTATCCCCCGGGTTGCATAGCGTCCGGGTCACCAGATCCAGCGCCTGGTGAATACCTTCAGTAATCAGAATTTGCTCCGGTGAACACCGCACCCCGCGTGCGGTGCGCAGATAGTCTGCCAGCGCTTCTTTCAGCTCAGTCACGCCGCCTGCGGCATCGTAAGTGAGAAACTCCGGGCGCAACCGTCTCGCCAGCCGATCCTGAATTTTTTTGAGCACCCGGTGAGGGAAATGCTCCACATCAGGCACGCCTGGAATAAATGCGCCCCATTGACGAGGGCTGGCGCTGGCATGGCCCAGCAGCTCAAGGCAGCGGGCAGATAAGCGGGTGTGATCCTCCAGTGTGGCGGCAACGGGCTCTTTGTGGGGACGCAGGTCAAGATTGTCCAGCACGCTGTCGGTGACAAACGTGCCGCTGCTGGTGCGCGCGGAAATATAACCTTCGGCCTGCAATTGCTCGTAAACCCGCAGGACGGTATTGCGCGATAGCGTCAGTTCGCCTGCCAGGTCACGCGACGGAGGCATTCGGGTAGCCGGTTTCAGGCTACCTTCGAGGATGCAACTGCAGATGGCGGCATACAGGCGACGATGCAGCTTTTCATCGGTCTGCTGGCTAAATGCCTGCTTGATCACATCTCCGGCAAGTGAACGCATTTGGATCCTTAAAATAAAACGATTTGGCTCTCGATTAAAGTACCAGATGGCGTCTAAATTTAAAGGGTAATTCAACCTAAATGTATTAATGGACAAGGTGTAGAGAATGAACAATAAAAACCTGCAACAACGTCGTCTGGATGCCACCCCGCGTGGTGTGGGTGTAATGTGTGATTTTTATGCCCAGTCAGCAGAAAACAGCACAATTACCGATATCGAAGGCAATCAGTACATTGATTTTGCCGCCGGGATTGCCGTGCTGAACACCGGACACCGTCATCCTCGCCTGGTGCAGGCAGTCGAAGCGCAACTGCAGGCTTTTACCCATACGGCTTATCAGATTGTCCCGTACGAAAGCTATGTGTCTTTGGCTGAGAAAATCAACGCCGTTGCGCCAATCGACGGCAAGCGCAAAACTACATTCTTCACCACCGGGGCTGAAGCGGTCGAAAATGCGGTGAAAATTGCGCGCGCACATACCGGCCGTCCTGGCGTTATTGCTTTTGGCGGCGGTTTTCATGGGCGTACCTACATGACGATGGCGTTAACCGGCAAGGTGGCGCCGTATAAAAAAGGGTTCGGCCCGTTCCCTGGCTCGGTTTACCACGCACCGTATCCTTGCGAGTTGCAGGGGATTTCTACGGCGGACTCCATCAAAGCGATTGAGCGCCTGTTTAAAGCCGATATCGATCCCACCCAGGTCGCGGCGATTATTTTCGAACCCGTCCAGGGTGAAGGGGGCTTCGTGG
>NZ_SZWS01000054.1:40887-41497 GCF_005281245.1 Citrobacter sp. wls826 | reverse complement strand
GGCGCCGCCGGAGTTTGTGGCTGCCATCCGCCGTATTTGCGACGAGCATGGCATCGTGATGATCGCCGATGAGGTGCAAAGCGGGTTTGCCCGTACGGGTCAGTTGTTTGCGATGGACCACTACGCTGACAAAGCTGACCTGATGACTATGGCAAAAAGCCTTGCAGGCGGCATGCCGCTGTCTGGCGTTGTGGGCAAAGCTGAAATTATGGATGCGCCTGCGCCGGGTGGTCTGGGCGGAACCTACGCCGGAAACCCGCTGTCAATTGCGGCAGCTCATGCGGTGCTGGATATCATTCGTGATGAACAGCTGTGCCAGCGTGCGGCAGCTCTTGGCGAACAACTGCGCGCCACTCTGACTGACGCGCAAGCCGGGTGTCCTGAACTGGCCGAAGTGCGCGGCTTAGGCTCTATGATCGCCGCTGAATTCTGTGACGCAGCGACGGGAGAACCCAACGCAGCCGCCGCACAACGCGTGCAGAAGAAAGCCCTTGAGCAAGGATTACTGCTGCTGACCTGCGGTCAGTATGGCAACGTTATTCGCTTCCTTTATCCACTGACGATCCCGCAGGATCAGTTCGCCAAAGCGCTCGATATCATTAAAGCGGCA
>NZ_SZWS01000054.1:34180-40832 GCF_005281245.1 Citrobacter sp. wls826 | reverse complement strand
GACGGTGGTCATCACCGTCGGCTTTTTTGTCGGCATAAATTGATCTTCCTCGTGTGTCGTGCGGTATTTATCGCGAATGGGTTGCCTGTTATATCGTTATATAATTTAATACACATCGTTTTTACTCCGCTATCCAGATGGTATCCCATGTTAACTTTCCGCTCTTTTGTGCTGGTATGCGCCAGCATGTTGTTTGCGTTCTCTGCCCAGGCCGACCGTACGATCACCGACCAGCTTGGTCGTCAGGTCACGATACCGGACCACGTCGACAAAGTGGTCGTGCTGCAACACCAGACGCTGAATATTCTGGTCCAGCTTAATGCTCAGCAGGACATTATTGGCGTGATGTCGAGCTGGAAAAAACAGCTCGGGCCTGAGTTTGCGCGCTTTATGCCGGCAATTGCCACATTGCCGACGCCGGGCGATCTCACCAGCGTGAATATCGAAAGCCTACTGGCGATTCATCCACAGGTGGTTTTTGTCGCCAACTATGCGCCTGCGGAGATGATCCAGCAGATTCAGAACGTCGGTATTCCGGTCGTGGCAATCTCATTGCGCAAGGATGCAGCCGGGCAACAGAATAAAATGAACCCGACCATGGCCGATGAAGAGCAGGTCTACAACGAAGGGTTAAAGCAGGGGATTCGCCTGATTGCGGATGTCGTGGGGCGCAAACCGCAAGCTGAGACATTGATCGACTACGTTTTTGCGGCGCGGGCAAAATTCAATGCGCCGGTCGCAAAAATCCCGGATGCGCAAAAAGTCCGTATTTATATGGCTAACCCCGACCTGATGACTTACGGCTCCGGGAAGTACACGGGACTTATGATGCAGCACGCGGGTGGGCTAAACGTGGCGGCTGCCAGTGTGAAAGGCGCCCGTCAGGTTGCGCTGGAACAGGTATTGGCGTGGAACCCGCAGGTAATTTTTGTTCAGGATCGCTACCCGCAGGTGGTAACGGAGATCCAAAACGATCCTAACTGGCAGGGGATTGATGCGGTAAAAAATCATCGCGTCTGGTTGATGCCTGAGTACGCCAAAGCCTGGGGCTATCCGATGCCTGAAGCGTTAGCGATTGGTGAGCTGTGGATGGCCAAAAAACTGTACCCGGACGCCTATAAAGACGTGGATGTTGATGCGCAGGCGCAAGACTACTATCAGCGTTTTTATGGTGTGAACTGGCAGCCTGATGCAGTTAAGTAAGCGCATTTTACTCCAGCAACCACTCTTAATCGCGACGGTCCTGTTGCTGGGCCTTGGTTCGTTGTGTCTCGGACAATATCCGCTGTCATTAAGCGAAGTCTTTTATCACCTGATGCACTATAGCGACGCTGAAGGGATTGCCGGTCAGGTTATCTGGACTGTCAGACTACCGCGAATTCTGATGGCGCTGCTGGCGGGTGGTGCGTTGGGGTTATGTGGCGCGACGCTGCAAGGGGTATTTCATAATCCGCTGGTCGACCCGCATATTATTGGCGTGACGTCCGGGGCCGCTTTTGGCGGAACGCTGGCTATTCTGCTCGGCCTGTCGCCGTGGTTGATGATGGGTTCAACGTTTTTCTTCGGTCTGACGGCGCTGATCCTGGTGTATGCCATTGCTGCGCTGCAGGGGCTGGAGAATACGCTGGTGCTGATCCTGTCGGGTATCATTTTGAGTGGTTTTTTTGCCGCGCTGGTGAGCCTGATTCAGTATCAGGCTGATACCGAAGAAACGTTACCCAATATCGTGTTCTGGCTGCTCGGCAGCTTTGCGACGGCTAACTGGCATAAAGTTCTGCTGTTGGCGATTCCAGTTGGTATCGCTGCGACAGTTTTGTACCAGCTACGCTGGCGGATAAACCTGTTATCACTCAATGATAAAGATGCCCGATCGCTAGGCGTCGCGGTGGTTCCTCTGCGACGCAGCGTTTTGCTGTGCTGCGCTTTTTTAGTTGCCGCTCAGGTAGCGGTCAGCGGCAGTATCGCCTGGGTTGGGCTGGTTATTCCGCATCTGGCGCGTTTGCTGGTGGGGGTTGATCATCGTCGTCTACTGCCGTGCGCCTTCTGGATGGGAGGCGGTTTTATGATTGTGGTGGATGATATTGCCCGTACCCTGATGCACGCGGAGATACCGCTTGGGATCATCACCGCATTATTCGGCGCGCCGCTGTTTGCTTTTTTACTCATCCGCTCCAGCCGCCGGGAGACATCATGAAACCTGCCGCATTGCGTGTAAATACGCTTACCTATGGGTATCGCGCGCCGCTATTTGAGCCGCTTACATTCAGTTGCCAGAAAGGTGAGATCTGGGCTGTGCTGGGACGTAACGGCCTGGGTAAAAGTACGCTGCTCGATACGCTAACCGGCACGCTACCAGCTTTGGACGGCAGCATTGAAATTGACGGCGGGATAGGGATTGTGGCGCAGCATTGCCACCTGCCATTTCCTTATACGGTGAGCGACGTGGTGCTGATGGGGCGGGTACAGCACGTGAAGCTTTTTGCGCAACCCAGCCAGCAGGATCAACAAAGAGCGACCCAGGCGCTGGAGCAGTTAAATATTGCCCAGCTTGCTTCCCACTCGTTTAGCTTACTTTCCGGGGGGCAACAGCAACTGGTGATGATAGCCCGGGCGCTGGTGACGGAGTGTCAAACGCTGCTGCTTGATGAACCGTGCTCCGCGCTGGATCTCGCCAATCAGCAGGTGGTGCTTCAGCTCATCAGCGATCTGGCCCATCTACAGGGATGCAGCATTCTTTTTTCGACCCACGATCCGCTGCATGCGTTACAAATAGCCACCCATACTTTGCTGCTGCTCCCCGAAGGAAAATGGCGGGCAGGGCCAACGGATAGCATTGTGACGGAAGAGAATCTGTTCCTGGCCTATGGCTTACCGCTGCGAAAACTCCGTGTGGAGAACCACCCGACGCCGTTTATCGCACCGCTGTTTTCTGTTCGTCGTTAAGAGGTAAAAACCCGGCGGCGGTAAGAAACGCCTGACCGCCGTTGGAGAGCATGAATTTAACCAGCGCCATCACCTCGTTGGATGCGTCGAGCACCGCCAGTTGGTATTCGCAGCGAATATTGTGCTCATCAGGGATAGCTACATAATGCACGTCGGGTTGGGCGCGCAGCGTTTTCGCGTAATGCGCGTAGCCGATAAACAGATCGGCCAGTCCCTGGCGAAGGATCCAGGCGCTCGCCAGTTCACCAGACGGGATTTTCACCGTATCACGCCCACCAACCAGCGGGATGGCGCGCGCCCTAAGCTGTTGTCCGAGTCCTGGATCCACTACATCCATATTGTCGAAAAATGCCCAGGTATAGTCTCCGGAAGGGTCGCAGCCGGGCGTGGATGTACCTATTCGTAGCGTTGGGTCGCGGAGCAAATCCAGCCAGGCTCCGTTTCGGTTGCTGACAAGACTCAGTTGATTCCAGCTAAAGGTTTGCGTGAGGACAGCTTTTTGCAAAGCCAGCAGGCGTTGCGGGTGCTCCCGATTGGCTGAGGCAAAGAGCGCACACGGTTCACCGGCTTCAATACGCTCGCGTAATAAACCGGCCGGACCATATTCCACTTTCACGTCTATTCCACTATGGCGCGAGAACTGGCTTATCAAAGGGGCAAATGCCAGGCGTAAACTGCCCGCGGCAAACAGAATAATGGAAGAGGGCATGGTATCCGATCTCTGGCGAAAAAGGTTTGCGAAGAGGATAAATGATACGCGCTGAGCATAGTGTTTAGAAGTCTTTGGCCTATCGCTTTGTGCCAGCATCATACGGAGTAATGATTAAGCTTAAGGTTACGAACAGGGGGATATAAATAAATTATGAGGAGCAACGAAGGGAAATAGCACCAAATCATAGAAATAATTTGGTGCGTCCGAGTGGACTCGAACCACCGACCCCCACCATGTCAAGGTGGTGCTCTAACCAACTGAGCTACGGACGCAAGATGGTGCGTTCAATTGGACTCGAACCAACGACCCCCACCATGTCAAGGTGGTGCTCTAACCAACTGAGCTATGAACGCAACGTTGTAGGTGACAACGGGGACGAATATTAGCGGCACAGACCGAATGAGGCAAGAGGGAAATAGCATTTTTCTTCCTGAACTCACGCGATTGCAGAGTAATTAAGCAAGTTGATTATATTTTGTTGATTTTGCAGCGTGTTTTTTATTCAGACAGTGCGCTGGGGCATAATGGGGACGGTTTGAATGACAGGTGCGCTCAGACTTTAAGCGCAGCAAGGATCGCGGTTTCTATTTTCTCAGGGGTAGTGAACGGCGCAAAACGCTTGAGCGGTTTGCCGTCACGCCCGATCAGGAACTTAGTGAAATTCCACTTGATACGTCCACCCAGCACGCCGGGTAATTCGTTTTTCAGGTAACGAAACACCGGATGCGTAGCCGCACCGTTGACTTCCACTTTCTCAAATATCGGGAAGCTCACTCCGTAGTTGATGTGACAGGTTTGCGAGATTTCGTCGGCCCCGCCGGGCTCCTGATTACCGAACTGGTTGCAGGGGAAACCAAGCACCACCAGACCCTGCGCGGCGTACTTCTTGTAAAGCGCTTCGAGGCCTGCATATTGCGGCGTGAAGCCACAATGGTTGGCAGTATTGACCACCAGAACCAGTTTGCCAGCGTAGTCGGCCATAGAGACGGGCTCACCATGCAGACGGGTGGCTGTAAGTTGATAAAAGGTGATCATGCCGGAATCCTCAAATAAGATCGCATTACTCATTTTATTATGGTCGCAACTGTCTGATTAATAAACTGACCGTTAAAGTGATGGCGATTTATTATTTTGTCGGGTTATCACTAACGTTTTTAAACGCGTCACCCCAGCAGCATCGTAAGGTGACGACTAAAAATGGGGGACGTGACGTTGTGCGCGATTGTCACTGCGACAAACACGTGACAAATATAAAAAAATCCACGCCTGGCGTGGATTTAGAGAGAGTGTGAGAACAGGGGATTAACGTTCGTGCCTTGCCATTAGCAGTGCCAGGTCGACGAGGCGATTAGAGAATCCCCATTCGTTGTCGTACCACGCCAGAATTTTGACCATATTGCCGCCAATCACCAGCGTTGACAGGCCGTCGATGATGGATGAGCGCGGATCACCCTGATAGTCGCTTGAGACAAGCGGTTCATCGCTATAGCCGAGGATCCCTTTCAGTGGCCCTGTCGCGGCGGCGTCACGAAACGCATTATTGACCTCCTCTGCTGTTACATCCCGCTCAAGCGTTACGGTCAGGTCGACAATGGACACCACCGGAACCGGTACGCGCAGCGAGTAACCGGTTAAGCGACCCTCCAGCTCCGGGATGACTTTGCCAAGCGCCTTCGCGGCACCGCTGGAGTAGGGCACAATCGACAATGCAGCGGCGCGGGCACCACGAAGATCTTTTTCCGGCTGGTCGTGCAGCGCCTGGCTGTTGGTATAGGCGTGGGTGGTATTCATCAAACCATGCTTAATGCCGAAATGTTGGTGCAAAACCTGTGCGGCAGGTGCCAGACCGTTAGTGGTGCAGCTACCGTTGCTGACGACAAAGTGTTTATCCGCGGAGTAGAGGTGATCGTTAACGCCCATCACGATGGTTAAATCATCGTTCTTACCGGGGGCGGAGATAATCACTCGTTTTGCGCCACCGCTGTGGATATGCACCGCCGCCTTGTCACGTTCAGTGAAGAAGCCGGTTGCTTCAATGACAATATCGACTTCACGCTGACGCCATGGGATGTTGGCTGGGTCGCGTTCGCTGAACACGGTAATGGATTTACCGTTAACCACCAACTGCCCCTCACCGGCGGTGACGTCGGCGTCGAGTTTACCGAGCAGCGAGTCGTATTTCAGCAGATGCGCCAGCGTTTTACTGTCTGTCAGATCGTTGATTGCCACGATCTGGATCTCCGGGTTACCCAGTGCAGCACGCAGTACGTTACGTCCGATACGGCCAAAACCGTTAATACCGACCTTTACCATGATGAACTCCTTATCTGTTGTCTCTGGAGTAAATTTAGGCCGGTCACGTGTTGGCGTAAATGACAAAAAAGGATCACTTTACGCCATTTTACGACAGTGAAAGCGCTGGCGATATTCACCAGGCGTCAGGTGAAGCTGTTTTTCAAACAGCCGTCGCAGGTTAATGCTGCTACCAAATCCTGTTTGTTCGGCGATACGCTCCAGCGTCTCGTTGGTCTGCTCCAGACGCTGTCGGGCAGCGGCCAAACGGGCTTCGGCCACGTAGCGTGCCGGTGATGCGCCCGTTTCTCGGGTAAACACGCGGGTGAAATTACGCGGACTCATGGCGACTTTTTCCGCCAGTTTATCCACACTGAGATCGGCGGTGAGGTTCTCAAGCAGCCAGGCGAGCAGATCGTTAATCGGGCCCAGGGTGCTGGTCTGCTGAAGGTTGTAGCGGCTAAACTGGAGTTGTCCCCCGGGACGGCGCAGGTACATGACGAAATCCTGAGCGACGTCGCGCGCCAGACTGAAGCCGTAATCCTCTTCAACTAACGCTAACGTCAGGTCAAAGCCGGAACTGACGCCACCTGATGTCCAGATATGTTCGTCCTGGATATAGAGCGGACCGCTTTCGACGCGCACCTTTGGGAATTCTGCCTGCATGGTTTCCAGTAGCTTCCAGTGGGTGGTGGCTCGTCTGCC
>NZ_SZWS01000054.1:29727-34093 GCF_005281245.1 Citrobacter sp. wls826 | reverse complement strand
GATGCAATGCGGCGGGCATGGGGAGCGGCAAGGCGTAGCCAGTCAACCACTGCAATCCCTTCCTGCGGGTTTTGACCTCTGCCAGTGATGATGATGGTATCGAGAGGTTCGCGAGGATCTATCTCATGCAGGCGGTGATCTGCCAATAGATTTAGGCCGGACTGACCATGGATCACCTGATGCGGTTGCGTTGTCGCTAACTGAACCTGGTAACACGTCTCCGTAGCGCCTTTGGGATGCAGGCGGTTGGCCTGCATCAGAATGTCGGCAATACCGGCGGACTCAAACAGCATACCGCCATCGGGAACAATAATGAGTATCTTCTTCATGTCCTGAAAAGTAATCTTTTTACACAATAAGTCAATATTACATACTCAACTGGAAAAAGTCTTACCCGTGGCGCAGCGACATTACCGCCACTGGTCGATGGTTTGATGTTGACTCAACGGCGTTGCCTGAGCATCTCCCTTGATTAAGAATAGCGTTGCATTGACCCATTAAACTCACCACGAGGGGCTGACGCTCTGCTACACCAAAAATGGTATTGTTCTACAAGTCACTCTCCTGACGAGGTCTTATGAAAATCAGAAGGTTTAGTAATGGAGATGAAATTTCGTTATTCAGCGTCTTTTTATCTTCTGTACATACCCTCGCATCACATTACTACACACAGGAACAAATAGATGCGTGGGCCCCAACGGATATCGACCCGGAACAATGGGCCAATCATATGAAAGAATTACGCCCCTTTGTTGTTGAAGTGGATGGTGAAATAGCTGGATATGCAGATCTTCAGCCAAATGGGTACATTGACCATTTCTTTGTCTCGGGAACCTACCCGAGACAGGGAGTAGGGACACTATTGATGAATCGCATTCATGAAGAAGCCAGACAACGTGGAATTGGCGAACTGACTTCAAATGTCAGTAAGGCTGCGGAGGCGTTCTTTCTACGACACGGCTTTCATGTTGTGGAACGTGGGTTTCCTGCCTGTCGCGGAGTGACATTACAAAATGCACTGATGCGAAAATATTTGGTGAAAAAATAGAAGATAACTGGGCTAAAGGCCCGCGATCAGCGAGGGCGGACACTCGGCTCTCTGCCGTATGCCATGACAGAGAGCACGCCAGAAATGAATGGATAGTTCTAGTTTGCTTTGCAGTTTTGACGGGATGTGACAATCGTCATTGCTGCTGCCGCCAGAAGTAAGAAACCACTCAAGCCAAAAGTACTGCGCCATCCCAGAGTGTCGAATACCATCCCACCTGCCGTTGAACCCAGAGCAATTGATAGCTGGATCACCGCAACCATTAAGCCACCACCCGCCTCTGCATCTTCGGGTAGTGCCCGCGCTATCCATGTCCACCATCCCGTTGGCGCAGCCGTTGCTAGTAGTCCCCACAGGCTGAGCAATACGGCAACAGCCCAGATGCTGTGTCCAACCAGAAGTAACGCCCCGGCAGTCGCTGCCATAAGCAGGGGGATCATGATTAAAGTCTGATAAAAACTTGTGTTCAGGAATATTGATACGGCCAGTGTGCCGACAAAACCCGCCACGCCTATTGCGAGCAAAATCAGAGAGAGACCAGTAGGGCCTACGCGGGTTACGGTCTCAAGAAAGGGGCGCACGTAGGTAAATAAGGCAAATTGCCCCATGAAGAAGAATCCGCAGGCCAGAAGTCCCGCAGGGACAATGGTGATGCGGAACAGATGACGCATAGATCTCTGGGATTTTTGTTTTTTATCGTTTTCCATCGATGGCAGGCTGACCCACTGCCAGATGAACGCGGCTATAGCCAGGGGAACGAGGCATAAAAATGCCCCTCGCCAGCCCACGGTCGTCCCCAGATAGCTGCCAAGCGGTGCCGCTACAACGGTAGCCAGCGCGTTCCCACCGTTAAAAATCGCCAGCGCGCGGGGAACCTGATGCTGCGGAACGAGCCGAATGGCGGTTGCAGCAGACATGGACCAGAATCCACCAATGACCACCCCAAGCAGGGCCCTCCCCAGCATATAAACCGGATAGCTGGGTGCCAGGGCGACGACTATCCCCGATATGGCCATTAAAACCGTCAGCCCCTGCAGGAGATGTTTTCGGTTCAGATCTCCGGCAATATGGGAGATAGTCAGGCTGGTAATGACCGCCAGCGCGCCAGAGATTGCAATTCCCTGGCCAGCCAGCCCTTCGGTAATGTGTAAATCACTGGCAATAAGCGTAAGCAGGCTGACCGGCATAAACTCGGAAGCGATCACCACAAACACGCACAGCGTCATGGCAAACACGCCCCCCCAATGCGCATGCTTTTTTTCGTAATGCGGTTTTAGTCTTACTGTGGACATTATCAGATCTCTTAATATCGAATCGGCCAGGTTCAGGCGCAGTCCGGACAGACGTCATTCAGGAAATCACGTCAAAACATGGATGAAAATGATCTGCAGGCGATTTACAGCCGCCTGCAAATATCAGGCGGCTTGGGGCGGTTATCTTAGGTTGGTATTGAAAAACTGCTCAAATTTAGCAAACGGAATCTTACCCGCAACGTTGTCGTACAGATCAACATGATTTGCCCCCGGCACAATCACCAGCTCTTTCTCATTGCTGCCGATCGTCCTAAAGGCATCTTCAGCAAAATAGCGTGAATGGGCTTTTTCGCCGGTCACGATAAGCGTGGGGATAGTGACTTCATTGGCGTAGCTCAGCAGCGGCATATTCATAAATGACAGCGGCATCGTCGCATTCCAGGCCCCGGTTGAGTTGACCGAACGCGCATGGAAACCACGCGGCATGCGATAATAATCAAAGAATTCTTTCAGAACCGGATTGGGATTTGCGGGTAACGTTTCTGGCAGAATACGTTTCGACGTACTGACGTTCCCCTTTTCATCAACATAAATGTCATGCCCGCCGGGCGCGAAAGCTCCGTTCTTCGCATCTTCCCAGCGCTGTGCGTTCAGATACTGTAATACGGCGCGACGATCCGCAGTGGTATAACGGTCTTTACCATCACCTACGCCATGCCCCATCGCACGGCTCATGTCATACATCACGCTGGTCGCCACCGCTTTCACGCGTGTATCCATCGCGGCGTCGTTTAAGGCCATCCCGCCCCATCCGCAGATACCCAGTAATCCGATACGATTTCGATCAACCTCATTTTGCAGGCCAAGGAAATCAACAGCCGCGCTGAAATCCTCGGTGTTGATATCCGGAGAGGCAACGTTACGCGGATAGCCACCGCTTTCCCCCGTATATGAAGGGTCAAAAGCCAGGGTAACAAATCCCTGCTCAGCCAACGTCTGCGCATACAGACCGCTGGACTGCTCTTTCACCGCGCCGAAAGGCCCGTTGATGGCAATGGCCGCCAGTTTGCGCTCGCCGCGATCCTTTGGAATGTAGAGATCACCGACCAGGGTGATCCCGAAGCGGTTCTGAAAGGTCACTTTACGGTGATTAACTTTCGTACTTTTAGCGAAGGTTTTATCCCATGTCTCGACCAGTGAAACTGGCGCGTTCGGATTGGTTGTATTGGCATAACTCATCGTTGTAACTCCACTTAATGATGCGCAGAGCAGCATGGCTGGTATCGCGGCTGTCAGTTTTTTGGTGAAGGCAGTCATCAAAATCCCCTCATAAAACGTGATAGATACAGGTTTCATACGGACAACACTGCTGTGCTTTGTTGCAATGCGAGCATTATAGTGAGCAGTAATAGTGCTTATTAGAGGGGTAAAATTGCTAGAATTAATACCATATTGTTCTAAATAGTGATGCGATAGCGAGGGAAACGTGATGGCGAAACGGGAAAACTATAATGATTTATACCTGTTCATGCAGGTGGTGCGGGAAGGGAGTTTTACCGCTGCGGCGCAACGACTCGGCCTGGCACAATCAGGTATAAGCCGTTCCGTACGCGAACTTGAAGAAAGACTGGGCGTTCAGCTTCTGGCTCGCACTACGCGTAGGCTATCGCTCACCCATGCCGGCGAACAACTCTACCGGACTATTGAGTCAGGATTCGACGCTTTAGATATGGGGCTTGCCACGCTGGCCCATTATCGCCAGTCCCCGTCAGGTACGGTACGGATTAATGCCAGTCAGCACGCTATTGATAAACTGCTCCTGCCAAAGCTTGCGGTGTTTAAGCAACGCTATCCTGACATCCGGCTGGAACTCATTAGCGAAAGTCGGTTTGTCGATATTATTGCGGAAAGATTCGATGCCGGTGTACGTCTCGGACCGGAAGTTGGCGGTGGCATGATAGCAGTCCGTATTTCCCCCGACATGGAGATGGCCATTGTTGGTACGCCAGAACACTTTCGCCGCTATGGCTTTCCACAAGTCCCGGCAGATTTGGCGGTTCATCCC
>NZ_SZWS01000054.1:27052-29683 GCF_005281245.1 Citrobacter sp. wls826 | reverse complement strand
CTTATCAATTTGGCGATGGAAGCCTCTATACATGGGAGCTTCAACAGGATGGTAAAAAAATAACTCATCAGCCGCAGGGACAATGGGCTTTTGCTGACAGTTATATGGAAGCCAAAGCCGCCAGACTGGGGCTGGGGCTGGCTTATGTTCCGGAAGAACTGGTGTCCGATGATTTAGAAGAGGGTTCGCTCATCAGAGTTTTACAACGCTACAGTCAACGCCTGGAAGGCTCATTTCTCTATTATCCGCACCGCAATGTGTCTCCCGCTCTGCGGGCAGTTATCGATACACTGAGAATTTATGAATGAAGGCCAGGCTGCACACGTGTCAGGGTAACGGGTCTGAGCGAGGAGCGGGCCTTATATACACATCCCCATTAACTTGAGTATGCTCCTCTGTGAATTTGTTTCGAAAATGATGTCGCTGATGTGTTTCATTCCCTGCTTTTTATAGAATTTTTGAGCACGTTCATTTTGTTCAAGAACCTCCAGCCATAAATATTTTTTCCCCTGACTTCGGGCAAGATCTATGACTTTATTAAACATTAGTTGACCGTAATGCTGATTTGTTTTGGTTGGGGCAAGGTAGAGTTTATTAAGTAAAACACCGCTGATGTCTGTATTCGGGACAGTTGCTTGCCATGTCAGCTTCACAAAACCAATCGGCTGCTCGATTTCAACTATATACCAGCTAATGTTTTTGTCATTAATACTCTGCTCAATAACAGGAAGTGAATATTCACCCTTCAAATAATTATCAAATTCTGATGCTGACTTCCACATATGCTTAAAGTGCGCAGTATAGAAGCGGTAGCCAAGCTCATTTAGTAATCCCGAATCGGCTAAGGTTGCTTGTCGTATGATTAAAGACATGGGATAGGCCCTTACTTTATGAGAGAAAAATGATCTTAAATTTGTAATATATACGGCCTGTTAAGTCTACATGTCCGTTGTGACTGTCTTACCCTCAAACTTTGAATATGCAATCTAAGGTCTGAAGTTGGTGGAGCTCGACCATTAAGTTATTTTTTATCGATGTTAGCTTCTGGCTCGAAGCAGACAGGCCAACTGATTGCCTGGTCTGCTTTGAGCGAAAATGAAAAGACATCTTCTGAACTAGCGGCTGTTCATTCAGGATTTTACAAACAAGCTCATTATTCCCACTGCCAGGGCGCTATAGAAAAGCAACTGATACAGATTCGTCGGCACGTCTGTCCATTTTCTAACGATGCCCAGCGCGACCACGACCAGCGCAGCCGGGTAAATGGCGCACAGCACGGGAACCGCCATTGCGGTGAGGGAATTCAGTCCCAGCACGGCAAGTGCTGCTGACACCATCAGGGAGAACGTCACCAGCAGCCCATAAGACGCACCGGTCGTCTGGTTGAAATAGCGCGCCGTTCCGGTCGTCAGACCAATGGCCGTGACCAGACAGGCGAGGGTAATGATCGCCGCCAACAACACCCGGCCATAAACGCCAAAAACAGTCTCGACATAGGCGCTCATCACCTGCATACCGTTCGTTGCGCCCCGCACCGGGCTGTGGGACCCCATCGACAGATAGCAGATATAAATCACGGCCAGACCTGCAGCGGCGATAAAGGCTGCGGCGATGGAATGGGTGAAGATGCCCCGCGGATGGTGGATCCCGCGCTGCTTAAGCGTGTGGGTGATAATGGCGCCAAAGCACAGCGCACTGATCACATCCAGGGTCTGATAACCGTTGACGAACCCTGTATCGAACGCGCGAGTTTGATACGCGGTTGTGGCGGTCGTGAGCTCACCAATCGGATGTAACCAGGCACATATACCGATAAAAATCAGGGCACTAATTTTAATGGGCGAAAGGAAGAAACCGACGATTTCCAGCAGTTTTCCGGGCTTAGCCAGCGTCGCGCCAGCAAGGCCAAAGAACGCGACGGAAAATATAATCTTCTGCATCAGGGAACTAGCTGCGCCATCGGTGATGACTTCGTAGCTAATCGTCGCGGTGCGTGGCGTACCAAATAAAACCCCCAGCGTTAAAAAGCAAATGCCAATAAAAATCAGGCTCGGCCATTTGCCTAAGGGTTTCGTTAATTCCGCGATATCACCGCCATTAATGGCAAGGGAAATAATCGCCAGCGCCGGGAACAGAACCGCTGTGATGATAAAGCCAAAGCCTGCATTAAAGGCGTTTGCGCCCGCCTGCATGCCGACCAGCGGCGGGAATATAATATTGCCTGCGCCCAAAAAAAGCGCAAGTGTCATCCCGCCAAGAGCCATTGTCTCTGGCAATGAAAGTCTGGTGTTTGCTGTCATTATTAACTCTTATTTTATATAAACATCATGCTTTGGAAGGCGCGGTCATTATATGCCTGGTCACCGTTCCGGTCATACATCGTTATTACAACTGGAATATCCCTTCGATGGTCATACGAGCGAAGCCATGCAATTCCACGCGCCCGTCATCCCGAACTACACAGCGCAACGCCCCTTTACGCTTCCCGCCTTGTTGAGCGGTCAGGACATTTTTACCCGTACGCGCCGCCCAGAACGGGGCGAGGAAAGTGTGTGCCGACCCGGTGACTGGATCTTCGTTCACGCCGACCTGCGGGCCGAACCAACGGGACACAAAATCAAACTGGTTATC
>NZ_SZWS01000054.1:12096-27005 GCF_005281245.1 Citrobacter sp. wls826 | reverse complement strand
GTCACGATCACGCCGCGGGTGTCGAATACCGCCAGCTTGTTGAAGTCAGGATTAAGCCCGTCGATGATGGTTTTGTCATCGACCAGTACAATCAGATCGTCCGATTTCCACACCCCGATAACACCGGCGGTAATGCCGAGGGCTGCCAGCAGTCCATCAGGAGTATCAATCTTCATGGCCGATTTAGCCGGGAAGTCCATGCAGAGTTCGTCCCCGTTCTTACTCACCGTCAACAGGCCGCTGCGGGTGTGGAAGCTGATAGTTTCTTGTTGGTAGCCAAGCTTGTTGAACAGCACCCAGGATGCAGCGAGAGTGGCATGACCGCACAAATCCACTTCAACCGCAGGCGTGCACCAGCGCAGGTGATAACCCTCCTCGAACGGCACAAAAAACGCGGTTTCAGAAAGATTATTCTCCGTGGCGATGGCTTGCAGAACAGCGTCAGGCAGCCACGCAGTTAACGGACAAACGCCCGCCGGGTTGCCGCCAAAAGGTTGAGAGGTGAAAGCATCAACCTGATAAAAAGGAATTACTGTGGTGTCAGACTTTGTCATTTAATTTATCCAGATAGTTGTAAACGGTGTATCGGGTAACTCCCAGCGCTTTAGCGACATGATTAACGCTGCCTTTAATCTTGAAAAAGCCCTGAGCATGTATTTCAGAAATAACCCGTTTTCTGAAATCAATCTTATTTTCTGAACCCGTGGGTCTGAATTTCGAAATAACGTCATCCAGAGATTTATCCTGAATATCACCTAGCGGATTTTCCGGCGTTTCAGCCGCGGCGGCCGGATGGAGTAAATAGTCCAGGTCGCGTTTGAGTTTTGATACCACATCCATATCGACGTTAATGCAAAAAGCCACTAGCGGCACGCCGTCCTTGCTGTAATAAATCGTCGATGCGCTATTCAACGTGGTGCCAGAGAGAGTGGTGGTGGTATATCCACTGAATACCTGACTGGGAACACGCTGCGAAGCATCCAGTAAACCTAAAAATCCCGTGTCATTTTCCGGGCCGGACAACAGCGCATCACCGGCTTTCCTGCCGCTGACGTGTCCATTAATGATGCTTATCACGGACGATTCGGGGCGGGTAAGGTCATGCAGAACTGCTTCTGTGTTTAAGGGAAGCGTGGTTCTCAATGCCTCAAGCGAAGCCGTCAAAATAGTGATTAAATGTTCACGTTCGTCTTTCATTTTGCTCTCTCCATTAGACAACGGCCTGGACTTCTATTTCGACGTCTAAATCAAATGCAAGGTGACTGGTGACGACGCTCCTTGCGGGGAAACCTTCCGGGAAGAACGCGCTGTAAGCAACATTGAATTCGCTAAAGTGCTCCATGCTGCTTAACCAAACCTGGACTTTCACAATGTGGTTCAGCGTCGTATGCGCCCGCGCCAGAGTTTCCCGGATGGCGTGCATGATATGCCGGGTCTGCTGGGTGACAGATCCATACAACGGTTCACCTTCGGGGCTCATGGCGACATGGCCTGAAAGAAAAACAAACCCGTTCACCTGCACGGCGTCTGAAAAGGGAAAAGGCTTGGTCGTGGGGTAGCGTACGATAGACATGTGTCAGATTTGCCCTAAAGAAAGTGTAGTAGCACGGTAGCATGACTTTATTTTAAATTAAACAAAATTATTATTTTAAACATTTGTTGATTTTGTGGCTTTCCTGCATCTCCACTAGCTGAGCATCGACAGATGCTTTGTTGACGGGATGGGATATGCTCTGAACCGCGTTTAAGTGCTGTAAGGACAAGCTCGTCTGTTTCTGGTACTGATCGGATAAGCTAACTGAGCGAATGTCCGTTGTGGGCGAGGAGCGGAAGTTAGTCTCGTAAGCACAAAAGCAGTCTGTCGGAAGCTCTATAAAAGTGAATGATTCGTTTTGCAGGGATACTTACACCGCCAGTTAGTTTGAAAATGGTGCAATTTCTCAACACAGGGTTTACCCAGATGGCTATGTCACCACCTCCTATTTTTGAAGGCAACGACTATTACAGCGTCTCTGAAGAATTTTTTAGCAAATTACCAGCTGATCTAAGAGCGCCTTTTGAACAAATAATGAAGAAAGGGGCGGAGATTATTAGCGGTTGCGATAAAGAGATTGAAAGTCTGATTAGACTTATAAAGGTAATACCTACTACAACAAGCCTTAGTTACATTTATCGTCGGCTTCGTACGACCAAGTTTGAAATCACTACTGAATCGATGATGGAACAGGAGATGTTAACAACCGCTTTTGTGGTCAGCTACGTACGTTTGTTCGCCAAAAGCAATGGCACTTGCGTTCTCCAGCGGAATGATCTCCCTGTCCACCTACGGGCTGTTCATGATGAGCTGTATAAAATTCGCAACGAACGTTATGCTCATAACGGAGGTCATAACCCCCTACAGCGGCCTCGTCGGCTTACTGGTTTTAGCGCTATTACCTTCTATAACCTCTCTTTTGCGGTAGATAACTATTGCAGGGATCGTTTGGATGAGCAACATGCGTATAATATGGCTTGCCATCACAAAACTCGCATTCGCGTTAAGCGCCAGTGCCGCAAAGGACATTGATTCCACGCTCCCGGGAACCCAGGAGAGCATCAATAAATAAAATGGATAATCCAGAAGATGCGCCGCTGTAAATGCCATCATGACCGTCACACCCAGTCCAATAGCAATGAGCTGTATTGAAGACCAAAGATGACGCAAAAATGCAGTCAACGTAAACGCAATAAAATGATGCCCCAGTAATATGCCCATCAGGATCATACTGAACTGATTGAAAATATCGGGAAAAAACACAGTCTGAGATGACAAAGGGTGCAGGAGTGCTGCACAAAGCAACGACGTGATCATAAAGGGCGCAGGAAAGTGGAAGCGTTCAAGGCATTTGCCCAACACATAGCCCGCAAAGACAATACCCAATAGCCAGAGCACATTAGTCGTTGCAAACAATACAGGCGGCATGGCCATATGGGTTTGCGCACCGCCGGTAATATATCCGGCAAATAAGGTCAATGTGATGAGCCGTAGCGAGTGCGAAATGATAATTTTTTGCGGCGGCGTTTTAACATGGGACGCTAGCGCTAATACCGCTGCCATTGCCCCCGGAACGGCGCCCAATAACGCCTCTTCCTTACTCCAGCGTAATCGGTGAATACACCACAAGTAGCATGCGGTGAATTGCAGGGATAAGCATACTAATAACACCAGTAAAAATGCGATATTTCCTTGCGCCCCAAAAGAAAAATCGCGAAATAAAAGACCAATTGACGTACCAAGAGAGAGTTGAATCACCGTCAGGCTGCCCGGCAGTACTGGCACAGAAAGACCGGTACGTTTTAACACCAGCACGGTAATAAGGGGGCCAAACATCATACCTAACGGAACGTTGCAATAGGTAAAACCCAACCCAGCCAGGATACAAAGAGCAAAACCTAACAATAATTTCATACACCTTTCTCCTGGCTACCGGGAGTGTTAAATACTCAGTGAACGGTTTCGTTAACCCAAAGGGTATTTTCAGCAACCCATTGGGTCAATGCATCAAGACGTTCGTGTATTTCCCGGCTGGACTCCGCTTGAACAATAGCACTCACGATCTCGCCATTTGTTAATTTCATCGCGTCATATTGGCGGCCGACGACACCTGTTGCCCGATATTTAACCACAAAAGGCAATGGACATTTTTCCGCAATAGAGAGGAGCGTGCCCTGTGCAGGCGGCACATTTAATTGGCCAACCCGTAAAACGGGTTGTCTTTGCGATAAATCCTGCGGATAGATTTCGCATAAACTGGCTTTAAGCCAGGTCATTCGAGGATCAAGACCAAAAGCGGCCCCTAATTCTTCATTGACAAAGCAGCCACCTAATCGGCAAGCAAGCTCGCCAAAAATAATGTTGTTATCTTTATCAACAAAAACTTCAAGGTGAAGCAATGCGTTTTCTTCCGTTGGAAAAACCTCTTCAGCAAGATATTTGGTGTAGGCAATCAGTTTACGATGCAGCGGCGTGTCATCTTCCATAACCAGACCTAATGTTTTCCCGGATAGAAAATCCAGGCAGGAGACGGTTGCACGAGATGCAGAAACAAATATTGCCTTTCCTTTTAAATACAACGCATTAATTTGATAAGCTTCGCCTTCGATAAATTTTTCAATGAGCAGATTGTGATACTCTGGCGGCTTAACCTGCGCCAGATATTTATAAAGCTGGCCTTCATTTTTAAGAACCACCACGCCCTGTGATCCACGCCCATCATTAGGTTTGATGACGCAGGGATATCCCTGTTCGGCAATGAATCGCGCCATCGCAGTCGCACTGTCGACGCGTGCCATAGCAGGAACCGCTAACTGATGAGACTGAACAAGCGATTTCATCATAAATTTATCACGGAAGAACATGGCCTTTTTTTCACGGTCGTGTGTCAAACCCAGACGATCGCTGATTCGCGCGGCCCTCAGAACATCGATTTCGGCGAGGTAAAAGATACCCGTTGCTTTATTGTCCTGGGCGTAGTGGTAAATATCCATTTCCACGAAGGGATTATCATTAAAGTTTTCATAAAAAAGGAAAGAAAAACCTGCCCCCATATGATCAAGAATATTATCGATCTGGCTTGCGCACGTTGCAATCAGAACCGGGGCCACTGATTGCAATGACTGCCACTCTTCACGTGAGTGCTGAAAAATAATTTTTGGTGGACACAGCAAGATATTCATTGTTTTTCTCATTCAATATCAAATGTAATGACAAATACATCCCGATAACCTTTTCCTGGCAACAAAGGAACCACTGCCGCGGTATAATGCTGATAATTCACATCATTGAATATTACTGCATCGCCCGCATGCAGTTTGAACGTAGAGGCATCATTGCCCCCATCATGATTAGGAATAAGCGTGGTTTCTCCACCAGTCACATTCTCAATTTCGCTGCAATAGATTGCAATGTACTTAAAACCATCTTTATGAATACCCTCTGGAGCGGGATATCCAGGCCTTCGGTCATCTGTCGTTATTCTTATTTGATGAATGCCAATATTGTAAGTCGTGTCTGGAAGCAATGGCAAAAGCTTACGAAACACCAGATTCATCACTTCTTCAGCAACGTCTTGTTTTATTTCTGGGTATTTTCTTGCAATACCGCCAGCGTAATTGTTCAGTTTTTCCGCTTGAAAAAACTCACCCACTGCGCACAGATCAAAATACTTTTCACGTCCGGCCCTGGCCTGCATGTAACTTCTGAACCGAAAAATACCATCTTCAGCCTTAAGCCATGGATCGGGTAGTAATTCATCAAAACTATTTTTGACTTTAGCTGAAGTCTTCCCCAGTCGAATATGATGATAGGCGTGCATAGATAACGTCCTTAATACGGTAGTTTGAGCAGTCTACTTATAAGATATGAAATGCATATCCAACAATAAATAATATTGCAGACTCTTTTATACTGATAATCTATGGGCAAAAGTAAGGAGGCAGGCTCCTTACTTTTTAAATAACTCTACTTGCTTTTTTTACGTAACTCCGTCACTGGCACGCCACCAATTCCCCAGTTATCAGTCTCCACTTCATCAATGACCACGATGGTTGTGCTGGGGTTTTTATTCAGGACATCAACCAATAGTTGTGTCACTCCCTCCATTAATTTTTTCTTTTGCTGAACGGTAGCACCTTCATTAGTAATTTTAATATTTACGTAGGGCATATGAACTCCTTTTATTAGATAATTTTTGACATTGCACCAAGATAAACAAGTGCAAAGAGATTAAACGATAGAACATAACCGTAGTGCATTTTAAAACTGGTGTTACTGGGTGATACATTCAGACTGTTTGCGGCGAAAATAGCATTGATCGATACGGGAGAAATAAGCTGAGTTGCAATAAATAAGCAAATCCATATCTGATAATCAACCATCCCCCCCGTAAGATAATCAGAAAATATCGACCATGCGATACTAAAGATAATCAGTGGATGGATACCTAATAAACCAAAAAACGGTACGATGAACAAAATAATCGCGTAGATCTGCAACGTTGTCAGCCCGCCAACATAAGCAGTGATACCCTCAGGTACATGGGAAAAAAGCAGCCAACAAACTGAGGTCAACACACTACAGCTTAAAAGCAACAATACCTCACCGGATATATTCTGTGCAGATTCAGTTAATTGCTCAGCCCAGGGTTTATCCTTTTTAACCAGATGATCGACAACAAAGAGCACAACTGCTGTAAAGGCAATACTTTGCAGTGAATTAAGATTCAGTACCGTTAATGAAAAAATGAATACTCCCCAGAACAGACCTACACATAGCAGGATATACCGCATCCCATCACGGCTGGGTGTCACCGTCTCGTTTTCAGCGATTACCGTCACTTTTGCGCTTTGGTTGAACAAGATACTGAATAAAAAGAGAGGGATACCCACCAGCATCGCCTTAAGATGCGGTACGTCAGGCATTGCCGCCCAAACGGCAGCAGCGCCGATGGTGGTTGGCATCAGTACCATCGTAATGCATACGGTGCGCGTAATAATCTTTGCCAGGTTGAATCTTGGCCCAATAACTGACTTGAGGCCATCGAGCAGCAATGATATTGCCCCCAGACTCATTGGCCATGTTAAGAACGCCGTCAATAACGTAACCCCAAAAGTCATGTTCGATGTTTTTCTACGCGAAAAATATCCTCCCAGAACAGCTGTAAAATTAAGAGAGGCCATGACTTGTCGTAATAAGGCAATACCAACAAGCAGTAAAATCACATCAAAATATCGCGAAAAAATTGCAGGGAGCACAATGCCTTTCAGGTTGTTTGTAGCAAGAAGAAACATCATCGAGCAGAGAAAAATAATCACACCACTTATGGCGGATGATTTTTTTGACCAGAAAGCAAATGTCGATGCGAAGTAGAGCACGGCGGTAACTCCCGCAATAGCCGACATCGCCGCATGTTTATCCGTCAACGCACAAGCGAACAGAAATACCAGCAATGATGTTATCGCTAACGCAGGTTGCAATGATTGCCACGCCTTGCCACGGGCCTGGATTTGCTCAGTCTGCATTTATCGCTACCTCTGGCTGAGCCTGCCGCACCATCATTTGATGATACATATCTGCGACACAACGGCCTGCATCAACCAGGAATCTTGAATTAACCAGCGGACGTGGCAGGACGTAGGTGTAAAAATTCGCGCCTTCCGCAGGATTGCCCAGCACCCAAAAAGCCGTCTGCGCTTCCCCCATGCGATTAATAGGATGCTGGCATTGATCGATATCCAGCCCACCCGGGTGATACCCCTCATTCATAAATGGACGAACAATACCATTGGCTGTCATATTTCTGATTAACGGTGAAGCGTCATGTAGTGGCGAAAAACTGGCAATTTTCGCCTTGATTAAAACATCAGCCTGAATCTCAGTACTCTCTTCTTTAAAAGGTGAGTGAACTTCGAATTTTCCTTCGCAGTCGTTCAATACTAACCTTGAATCTTTACCACCGGCCAGACTCACCACATTCGCTTCCATTAATGCTAATAGTTGTTCATTTCTTAACTTCGGCGGGCCAACGGCAATGCGGTTAAAAATAGGATTAAAATGCTCAAGGAAATACTGATGTGACCGCGATTCAAGCCCTGAATTATCAATCGCTTCTCGTAAAATATCCCTGACATCACGAATAATGTCTGTCGCCGCTTTGATCGGGCCATGGACATTGCCCTCCTCAGACTCCTGGAGATCTTTACGCAGGAAATACATAAACCATTGAGTATAATCCTTTAAACTCAGATGTTCCTGTGATTGATGTGGATAAAGCACACTGTCAATTACCGCGATGTCTTCAGCGCTCGGTTCATAAGAGCCAGCATCTAACCACTGCCCATTTAGGGTTGAACGATAGGCATAACACATTTCTTTATGCAGTAAGGGGAAAACTTGTTCAAGAAAATCGATTTTTGAAGATCCTTTCTCAAACACATTTTTCAACCGCAATTCTCTGATAGCCATTGCCGTTAAGAAGCGTGGGGAGTACTGCCCAGAAACGCCTTTTTGATTCGCGCCGCGACTGCTAAAAGGTAGAGCCTTACGTGAATAGATAAAAATACCCGGTTCTTTTCCGGAAGGATGATAGCGAAGCTCACCCTCTTCCCGGCTAAATTTTCCACCCCTGCCGATAGTGAGTTGCGAAATGACATCATAGGCAGTCAGACCAATACCCTGAACAATCACATTTGATTCCGCTGTTATTTTATTCAAATTATTCATTGGATAAGGAGTCGAATAGTAGTCCAGGCGTTCATTTTTCTTATAATTATTGGCAATAAATCGTTCAACAAGATGATCGTCAAACGTTTTGGCGTTGTCGCTGTGACCAGTGGTTAAATAGATGTAATCGGCCACCACACGCTGACTGTCTTCCAAGACAATAATAGACTTCGCATCGTCCTGAATCAGAATGTTGTTGGCCTGCTGATTTATCTGTGTAACCGAGATATTGTCAGGCAAACTTTTGATAATTTCGTGATAAAACCAATTTAAGTATTCACCTAATAATCGACGAGGTAAATAATCGTTGGCGTCAATTGGTTTGCCAGCCACGTCTTTTAAATAACGGCCATCAACATTTTTATAGCCCTGCTCATTAGCCCACTGATGAAAACATGGCCCTGAACGGAAAGATCCGGCATTTCTTACCGTCGCATCACCAAATAATGTTATCTGGCAAGCAACGGTGTTAACCAATAAATGGTCGGGCTGCGATAAACTGTGCGCACCTACACCCATCGCATTTTTATCAACGATAACAATATTAATATGTTCATTCTGTTTACGTTGTGCATGCTGAGCACAAATCCTTTCCAGAATACTAAGCCCCCGAGGCCCCATTCCTATAATAGCAACGGTTGTCTTTTTCATTCTTTGCTCCAACTTTGAGAGTATTTAACTTTGCTGTGTTGAACATAGCTAATCCCTGCTGCGATAAATAACGCACAAGCGCCAGATAATATTGAAATAGTCATCCCGTTTTTATTGTTCTGAAACGCACTCACGATTAATGGCCCGGCAATTTGCCCAATGCCATATGTTAACGTCACCAGACCCAGAAGATTAATTTTCTGTGGTGCAGAAATCTTTTTCGCGAGTGGCATAACGAGAGAACTGGTTCCCATGAAAGTTGCACCAAAGCCAATACAACTCAAGGTCAATAAAAGCGGGGAATGGATAAACGAGGCCATCACAACGCAGCTCGCCTGCACAATTAAGTTAACACTCAGGCAGGACAATATGCTCCACTTGCGTGCAGCCCATAACCAACCATAGCATCCTGGGATAACGGCAAGGCCAACAATAGACCAGATATGGTTGGCCAGAAATTCATTACCCACTCCCCGGGCCATTAAAGGGAGATAAGTAGCTACAATGATATAACCGAAGCCTGCCAGTCCATATAACAATGCTAAATTCCACCACTGGATGTTCGGCTCGGATGACGAAGCTTTTTTCTGAGGAGGTAGAACGTGTTTATTTGCAGGCAGCAAGATAATCAGCGCGATGAAGAGTACAGCTGAAATGATTGACGCGCCGATCCATAGTAGCTTTGAATTTAATGCATATGCGATACCGGCTATAACATATTCATTGCCTATAAAAATACCCACCCCGACGCCGGCAAACAAAGAAGCAATGACAAACGGATTATGGGTATGCTGTAGCATAAGCATCGACCCGAATATCATCATGCCTGCGCTGGCAACACCGGCGATAAATCGAATAACAATTACTATATCAGGGTGCGTGACTACTGCCATCGCAAAAATAAGCAGGCCGGTGACTAATGCAGCACAAATTAACATCGTTTTGATATTCTTCAGGCCACCAAAAATACCAAACGAGAACAGGAGGCTGCCAACCAGGTATCCGGCGTAATTCGCGCTTGCGATTAACGATAATTGCGAAAAATTAAAAATGCCTTCATGCAACATGACCGGCAGCATCGGAGTATATAAAAACCGACCAATTCCCATCCCCAGCGTTAAAACAATCATACCGAAGACAGCCGTGCTCAACTGGCGATGGCCAATAACATTGTGATCAAGATCCATTTTTCAGGCTCAATATGTCAATCAGATTTGATTGTTATGTTACATAAAGAAATGATAATAAAAAGTTAATAAAAAAGACGAAAACCTTCACTTTGAGTGACAGACACGATGAACAGTACCTCATTAAATTTGTTTAAAACCGTCGCGGAAACCGGCTCTATCACCGCAGCAGCCCGTAATCTGCACTGCGTTTCTTCAAACGTCACGACGCGGCTCAAGCAACTGGAGTCCAGCCTGGATGTTTCGTTGTTTGTTCGCGAGAAGAATCGTCTTCACATCACCCCTGAAGGTGAACTGCTTCTGCGTTACGCTAACAAAATCCTCGCGCTTTTAGACGAAGCCGAGTTGTCTATGCAGGGAACGAAAGCGGCTGGCCCTCTGCGCATTGGCGCAATGGAAACCACTGCCGCCGTCCGACTTCCTGCTTTGCTGGCAAACTTCCACCGTGAAATGCCCTCCGTAGAATTAAACTTAAAAACGTCACCGACAGATGTGTTAGTTCGTCAGATCCAGAATAGTGAACTTGAAATTGCCTTCGTCGCTGACCACAAGGCGTTGCACGTAGACAATTCAAGGCTACAAACGCAGGTGCTGTGTCAGGAAACCCTGGTTCTGGTTACGGCCGCAGAGCATGGTGATGTCGTGACGGGAGCCGATCTGGAGGTGACAAGGCCGCTCGTCTTTGTGAAAGGATGTAATTATCGTTCCCGGCTTGGGCAATGGTTACGGCTACAAAATGTCGATTATGACGACCCGCTGGAGTTTGGTTCTTTTCAGGCAATACTTGGTTGCGTAAGTGCCGGAATGGGCATTGCATTATTGCCTGAGAGCGTCGTCAAACAGTATGAAACGAGCTTCCCCATACGGTGCCACTCTATTACTCCTCACATTGGTAATGTCAATACTATGATGATATGGCTTAAAAATCGTGAGGTTAGCCGGGTATTGAATTGCTTTGTTTCCTTTGTTTCATCCCACTGAGGTATTCCACAACCATATTGTGCCGTTAGGGCTTTTGGGCTGGTAAATACTCTATATGGATCTATTATCGATGCAGGCTTTCAGTTTCAGGATTGACTAATGCAATTTAATAGAGTTGCTGAAGATTTCTTTCCTGGGATTGGTCAAGAAATTTGACCACTGTTTTGTAGTAAGAACGGCATCTGCTCTCTGATTCGTTCGTTGCCAGTCTGCCATTGGCACAAAGCGGCTATTCAGTCTGCTTAACTTTGTTTCCAGGTTCAAAGGGGGAACGATGAGGTTTTGGCAGAATATGCTTAAGTTAAATGCGAAAAGGAATTCAAATTGGATGGAGTTTTTCACACATGAAAGACATCTTTCAGGATGCAGGTAAAAATTACCGAACAAGCAGATTCTGCCAATCTGGATTCTCAATTTTATGGGAATAGGGCAGCATCGCACGATTAATCAGATCAAAGAATTCTGACTCCACCATCCTTACCGCTTTGCTTGTACCTGGCCCTTTCCATTCATCAAAGAGACGCCAGTAAAGCGATTTCAGCATATCGACCGCTGCCTCGAAAATCTTTACGTCAGGTTCAAACCAATGACACACCAGAAAATACATTTTTTGTTCTGCATCATGAATGGATGTGCACTGGGAAAGTTGACTCATAAATAGCTTTATCCAGACCAATGCTGCTGTTTTTAGCGGTGGCAGTACAATCCGCTGCTCTATCATGTATCGTGACAGATATAATTCAACCTCATTCCGTTCAGGTTGATTATCATGACCCAGTGAAGCGAGAATTAAGAGAGTCCCCGAATCATTTCCTTCGGTAATTTTATCTTCAGCCCATGCAATGATCAGGCAGTCCAGATTATCGTAGAGAAAGTGATATTTTCTTGAAAAAATAAGCAGTCCGAGCAGGTCATTGAGTGAGTATATACATGGCATCTGATGTTCTCTTTCCTGTATCGTTTACATGAACCTTGGCAATGCTCCTGTCTAAGGCCATCATTCATTTAACGGGTGGGGCTACGTATTCGAATGAAATGCCAGTTAACCTTAATTTTATCTTAACTATTGATATAAATGCTATAAAGTGTAGTGACATACAGATTTTGACCACATAAGCCGAAGTGTGAGAAGTCCGCCTCTGGCACGGAGCAGTCTGGCTGGCGCCCCTCAAGAGCCGCTATGTCAAGAACGGACGTTGAGCACGTTGTTCAACGTCACCAAATTCAGCCCCTGGAACTCAGTTTCTCGCGAGTCGGACCTTGAAAGTAGATACTACCTATATGGCAACTACGCGGTTGAGCGAGCACAAAACGAATTGTTTCCCAGACTGAGCGTCCATTTAATAAACGTTCCCCCATTCTGGATTGACTATCAACAAACGTATCTAACCCTGTAAGTTCGAAATCCGGTGGATACAACCCGGTCACACGTATATTTTCTTTGGACAACTGGTGTGACAGTTTAGTTGTGAATCCGCTAAGCCCGTGTTTGCTGGCAAAAAAAGCGGGATGCGCAATTGAATCCGTAAAATTCGGAATCCCACATGAAGATATTATTGAGACGACATCCGCGCTTTCTGAACGTCTTAACCCAGGCAACAATGCATGAGTCAGTAAAATCGCACCTGTCAGGCCTGAACTGACGGTATTGATAATTTCTGCGTCTGGTTGATCGTCTAACGTTCCTGACAGCCACTGGGCGGCATTAAGGATTAAAATGTCGATGGGCTTGTCTGAAGTTAACAACTGAGAAGAAAACTGCGAAAGGGATTCAGGCTGGGTTAAATCACAGATATATCCTTTTGCAATCCCGCCTTCAGCCGCGATGATACTGCAAGTTTTTTGAATATCATCAGCACGCCGCGCGCAAAAATCCACCTCGACGCCTTCTTGCGCCAGCCACACGCACAGCGCCTGACCAAATCCTCCACCTCCACCCGTAATTACAGCTCTTTTACCTCTTAGCATCTTCATCCATCCTTTTCTTTATGACTATGTGTGGATATAGATATACATGAGGAGGTGGATTGGCATCTTTCAATTAGTGCCATTTTTACATGAGGAATAGGGATAGGGGACTTGCAAAGCCAGCATCTGGCGCGGAGCGGACTGAGCGTTAGATTATTATATTCTCTGCAAGGATATGTATGCGCTATACACCAATTTTAATTGTGCTATTTAGTCAGTAAATTTGTTTAGAATACCATTCCTCTTCTGTTTATAAAGACAAGAAGAGGGATGTGTTAATCATTTAGATATCAGTAGCCTGCAGCCCTGTTGGCTTCTTTGATGCGATTGTTTCTTGCGTCTTTATCGTGTTGGTCTTTTGCCTGCATTATCCCACTTGCAGCATCCACCCAATCATTTGCGGTACAACCTGACAATACAATACTCAACATTAATGCAAACGCATACTTCATTTTAACTCCATCATTCATTATTGTATAAATAGCGTCTGTGTAATGCTCAATGTATTTGACGCTAATGCGGTTAATTTAACAAATAATCATATCTCAGGCAAGGTGAGGATTTCGAACCCGTACATGTAATGGGTAATTCATAATGATTAGCTGAAATAATTGAAGGGCCGGGTAGAAATAGCACTGCATAAAAAACGACATATCGTATTGCGCGGATTATTAAACAGCGAATTAATTAGCCTCTTTGACAGAGGTTATCTTTACGCGTCAACGCATGGCTGCGCTACTCCCGGCGATTGTCATTCGTCGGGAGCTATCTTTAATTATCGAACCTGTAGTGCTTCGAGTTCAGAACACCGGCAAACCCAGCCCTTGCTTTACTTCTTTTAATGTCTGCTGCGTGACCTCGTGCGCCTCTTCGCTTCCTTTTTTGAGCATCGCCATCAGCATACCTTTATCCTGGATGTAGGTTGCCCGCCGCTCGCGCATCGGGGCGATAAGCTCCTGCAAGCACATCTCCAGCTCGTTTTTGCATGTCCGGTCACCCAGCCCGCCGCGCTGATAATGTGCTTTCATCTCCGCAACTTTTGCTTTATCCGGATGAAAAGCATCGAGGTAAGTAAATACCATATTGCCGTCAATCTGCCCCGGATCGGACACTTTTAGATGATTGGGATCGGTGTACATTGCGCTGACTGCATGATGAATATCCTCTTCACTGGCGGACAGGAGTAGAGTGTTGCCGAGCGATTTTGACATTTTGGCATTACCGTCGATCCCTGGAAGACGGCTGGTCTCACTCAGTAGCGCTTTACAATGCGACAAGACAGAGGTCGGTAACAGACTATTCATCTTATGCACGATCTCATTGGTCTGTTCGATCATGGGCAACTGATCGTCGCCGACGGGAACCACCTCGGCTTTGAAAGCGGTAATATCTGCTGCCTGGCTGATGGGATAAACCAGAAAGCCAACCGGTAACGAGCGGGCAAATCCTTTCTGCGCAATTTCGTTTTTGACCGTAGGATTTCGCTCCACGCGAGCCACGGTAACAATGTTCATATAAAGCGCGGTCAGCTCAGCGAGGGCGGGCAGGGCCGACTGCAGACAAATGGTGGTGAGTGACGGGTCGATTCCTGCGGCGAGGTAATCAGCCAGCACTTCGGGAATATTGTTGCGGATCTTTTGTGGTGTGCTGCCGTTATCGGTTAGCCCTTGCAGGTCAGCAACCAATATAAACTGCTGATAATCATGTTGCAGCGTGGCGCGCTGGCGCAGAGAGCCAACATAGTGGCCGAGATGCAGCGGGCCAGTGGGACGATCGCCAGTGAGGATGATAGTTTTGTTGTTCATGTAAGACTCCTTAATCAAAAAACCGAAAGGGGTCTTTAAATGCAAATAACCGCCTTT
>NZ_SZWS01000054.1:0-12039 GCF_005281245.1 Citrobacter sp. wls826 | reverse complement strand
TATTTAAAATGGGGAAAACACATTCTGACCGCCTTTAAGAAGGCAGCCACCACAGGTTGTGATTAAACGCGGTGATATTGTGTTTTGTGTTCATCCAGTCAACATATCACCGCCTGGCGCAGAGGTAAAGCGATGCGCGGCGTACTGGCGTATCTTAGCTCGCTTCCAGCATGCCAAAGCTCACGATGCGCGAACGGCCTAACTCTTTCGCGCGATACAGCGCCACGTCTGCGGCGCGCAGAAGATTGTCGCTCTGGGCGTGCTGCGGATAGCTGGCAACGCCGATAGAGACATCAACGTGACCAATCTCTGAGAGTCCAAAGCGCAGCGACAGTTCG
Source organism: Citrobacter sp. wls826 (assembly GCF_005281245.1). Classification (NCBI taxonomy): domain Bacteria; kingdom Pseudomonadati; phylum Pseudomonadota; class Gammaproteobacteria; order Enterobacterales; family Enterobacteriaceae; genus Citrobacter; species Citrobacter sp. wls826. The sequence continues at coordinate 11,701 of NZ_SZWS01000054.1, read as the reverse complement.
CGTACACCATTATAAATATCTGTCGCAAAGCGGTTGGCGGCCTGCTCATCCGTATTGGCCAGCAACACCAGAAACTCTTCACCGCCGTAGCGGAAGGCCATGCCGCTATCATGTACAACGCGCTGAATAGTGGTGGCGATACTTTTTATCACGCTATCGCCCGCCTCATGGCCAAAGCGGTCGTTAATATTTTTGAAATGATCGATATCGATCATCAGGCAACTGATTGGCTCTTTGTTACGCACTGCCTGGCTCATCTGGGTGCGCAGCGTATCTTCCAGATGATGACGGTTGCGCAGGCCGGTTAGCGGGTCGTAGAGTGCTTTCTCCAGCAGCGCATCACGCAGGCGCTGGTTGGCTAACGCCAGACCGAGTGCTTCCGCCATCAGTTCCAGATACGCGCGAGAGGGAGCGGAATCATTGCTGAGGTTCTGGAATGAGAGCAGGCCGATGGCTTCACCCTGGGCAATCAGTGGCACGCATAGGGTATGCTGCTGGCATGATTCCGGTAGATGGTAGCAGGCGATATCGGGTTCGCCTTGCACCGGTGGATGGCTCTGACCGCGGCGCACTGCCCAGCATTCGTCCGGGTGGAAAGCATCCGCTTTGCCCTGCGGTGAAAGCCATTGCGCAACGCAGCGCATTTGCCAGGGCTCTCGATCCAGTATGTAAAGCCGCCCGGCAATACCGGGAGCAACATTCGGCGCAAACAGCTCTGCCACATTAATGACATCGGCAAAATTCTCGCAGCCTTGCAAACGTTGAGTCATACGTGCGAGCAGCTCGCGGATTGCCCAGTCGGCGTCTCGTTCTTTCTCCAGTCGCTGACGTGCCAGACCGTTCTCGCGAAAAATGCGGATCGCCTGTGCCATATCGCCGATTTCATCGATCTGATTAAAGCTGGGTGTCTCAACGGCGTAATCCTGCGACGCCAGACGGTTAACCACATCGCTCAAACGCACCACGGGACGCAGTACGCGGCGTTTTAAAATAAAACCGAGAACGAACAAAAATAACAGCGCCGTCAGCCCGACCATCACTTCCGAAGCCGTACGTAGCGTGCGCGATGTCTGAGTGGCATCTTCAATGGTGTTGCGTACGCGGCTGTCGAGTAACTGACGGAAATGATCTATCCGGTCCTGGGCTCGCTCCAGTTCCTGTTCATAGGATTTGCCATACAGCAGGGCGATGGCCTGCGACTCTTCTCCGCGCGCGACGCTGGCAAGCGCCGCAGCTTGCTCATCCTGCAGGGTATCAACAATCTGCAGCCCTTCATGCAATAGCGCCAGCTCTTCATCCGTCGCCCCAATGTCTTTTAGTTTCGACAGTCGCTGTTCAACGCCTTTCAGCGACGCTTCTTTCTGGCGGTAGGCGTTAAGCGCTTCCGGGTCTTTTGCAATAACATATTCGCGTGCCAGACTGGACAGCGACCAGGCATCGAGCTCGACTTCTTCGGTCAGTTGATCGAATTGATAACGCTGCTCCACCACCTGCCGTTCGGTGTTATCGGCGCTGGAGGCCATCAACATGACAACGCCGGAGGCAATGGTCAGACACACCGTCGCGCTGTAGGCCCAGTTGGTGATTGTGGCAATTCGCACTGATTAGTTCCTTCTGCGACGATTAATGAATAAGCATGATTGAAATTATAGGAAACGTATGATTTTGCGTGAAAATAAAAAAGGCGGTCTCAGGACCGCCTTCTGTTATCGTCCTGCCATCATAAATCTGGAGGATTTTTTCCTTCTTCCATAAAGGCTTCGTCGATTCCTTCCACGTTACCTTCATGATCGCGCCCGGAAAACAGGTTCCAGCAGGTAATGAACAGTGCGGCAATCAGGGGGCCAATCACAAAGCCGTTAATGCCGTAGATCTCCATTCCGCCGAGAGTGGAAATCAGAATCAGATAATCCGGCATTTTGGTGTCTTTACCCACCAGTAGCGGGCGCAGGATATTGTCCACCAGCCCGACGATAATCACGAAGAAGCCAACGATAAACAGCCCTTGCCACAGCTGGTGCGTGGCGAAGAGGAAGATTGCCGCAGGTACCCAGACGATCGCTGAGCCGACCGCGGGCACGAGGGAGAGAAACGCCATCAGCGCGCCCCACAGGACGCTGCCGTCGATGTCGACAATTGCAAACGCGATGCCGCCAAGAATACCCTGAACCAACGCCACGACCGCCGTGCCCTTGACCGTTGCCCGCGTCACGCCGACGAATTTGGCAAACAGGTGCTGTTTGGCAAAATCAGAAAGCGGTAATGAGTCCAGAATCTGGCGCACCAGGAACGGCCCGTCCTTCAGTAAGAAAAACAGCAGATACAGCATGATGCCAAAGCTAATAGCAAAGCCGAATGTCCCCTTACCAATCAGGAACGCGCTGCCGGCGAGGTACTGTCCACCCTGCAGTACAACGTCGGACAGTTTTTTCTGGATCTGCGCGACGTTATCCAGATTATGTTCTGCGAGGAATCCTCTGGCCCAGTCAGGAAGATACGAAATAATGGCGGTGACCACTTCCGGGAACTGAGTGTCGTTTTGTTGTAATTTGGCATACACCACGTTCAGCTCAATAGCCAACGAGGAGAAGATCACCATCAGTGGGATAAAAACAATCAGACAGATGATGCCGATGGTGAGCAGTGACGCCAGCCCGTTACGTTCGCCAAGCGCGCTGCGCAGTCTGTTTTTCACCGGGTTAAAGATGGTGGTTAAGATTGCGGCCCACAAAATGGCAGAGAAATAGGGAGACAACACATCGAAGAACGCCCAGGTCACGAGGGCAAGTATGAAAATGAAGAAACCTTTAGTCAGTCCGTTAAATCGCATTAGTGAACCCTGTAATGAGAAGCAGTCCCGACTATAGAACCGTTCAGGGGAATTACCAACTTTCGCTGCGCATATTTACTTAAATTGGTTAACCTGTTTTTCGTAGGGAGCCTGCGACAGATAAATAACGTACGCTATGATTTATTAGTGAAACAGTCATACTTTTCTTCCCGAAAAAGGGCGTCAAAAAAAGAGGGGGCGTTATGAACACTCAACCTGTCATCGGGATTAGTGGATGTTTAACCGGCTCAGCCGTGCGATTCGACGGCGGGCATAAACGGATGGGGTTTGTGATGGACGAGCTGGCTCAGTGGGTGACTTTTAAACCTGTCTGCCCGGAGATGTCCATCGGTTTGCCTGTACCACGCCCCGCGTTGCGTTTGGTTCAAACCGCCCAGGGGAATATCCGCATGTGTTTTAGCCATGCGCCTGGTGAGGATGTCACCGATAAAATGTCCGATTTCACCGCTTCATATATCAATGGGCTTGGCGGTCTGTCGGGTTTTATCGTCTGTGCTAAATCACCGAGCTGCGGAATGGAGAGAGTGAGGCTGTATGACGAAAAGGGAAATCGCGGGCGAAAAGAGGGAACCGGTCTGTTTACCGGCACATTAATGGAAACCTACCCGTGGTTGCCGGTCGAAGAAGATGGCCGCTTGCACGATCCGGTGCTGAGGGAGAACTTTGTCGAGCGAGTGTTCGCGTTACATGAACTTAATATGCTGCGAGCCACTGGTCTTACTCGCCACGGTTTACTCAACTTCCACAGCCGCTATAAGCTCCAGCTTTTGGCTCATCACCAGGCGGGTTACCGGGATATTGGCCCTTTCGTGGCCTCGCTCCATCAGTGGGATGATTTGGACGCTTTTTTCGTGGTATATCGCGAAAAGCTAATGGCGATCCTCAAAAAGCCCGCCTCACGGAAAAATCACACCAACGTACTGATGCATATTCAGGGCTACTTCCGCGATCGGTTGAACACCCGCCAGCGCGGAGAGTTGCGTGACGTTATCCTCAACTATAGCGGCGGACTGCTGCCAATATTGGCGCCACTGACTCTGCTCAAGCACTACCTTGCTGAATACCCAGACAGCTATTTACTTACCCAGAACTATTTTGATCCTTATCCGAAGGATTTAGCCCTACGGTTAATGATTAATTAGCCTGATAGCGAGTAAATCTGGGGCAAAAATATCCGTTGTTCGCGAAGGTTATCCCTGCCGTTTTCTGATGCGTTTAAGCAGGGATAATTTTCACGGTGTGTAATCGATGATAAAAATGCGGCCCTGCACCCACGGGCAAATGTGCCGACCGCGATTTAACCGTTTCTGATTTCTTCATCGATACAAGGCTGAGGTTTGCCAAACAGATATCCTTGCGCGAAATCGCAGCCCAGAGCCTGAAGTCTTGTCAGTTGCTCCTGCGTTTCAACACCTTCTGCAACAGCCTTCATATTGAGAGATTTCGCCATACCCGTGATCAGTTTGATGATAGTCAGGGCGTCTTCCTGCGTAGATATCGAATGCACAAAGGACTTGTCTATTTTGATTTTATCGAAGGCAAGTCTGCTGAGGCGCGAAAGAGAAGAGTATCCGGTACCAAAATCATCGATGGAGATTTTTACCCCCAGGGCCCGGAGCTTATTAAGCGTATTTATCGGTGTAGCACTCTCGGTAAAGAGAGAGGATTCAGTCACTTCCAGTTCGAGGCGGTCAGGTGGAAGTCCAGTTTCTTTCAGAATGGTTAACACGATTCCTGCAAAGGCCTTGCTGCTTAGCTGGACAGGGGAGACATTGACTGAAATTTTAGCCGGAACCGCCCAACCCGCGGCTTCCCTGCAGGCAATTTCCAGCACCGCTTTCCCCATCTCATTAATCATCCCTGTTTTTTCAGCAACAGGAATAAAGCTATCCGGCGACAAGAGGCCCTTGAGAGGATGGACCCAACGAATAAGCGCCTCATAGCTGTATATTTTCTGACTGAAAGAATCGACAATAGGCTGGTAATACACCACGAACTCTTTGTTCACTATTGCTAATGCCATATCATGCTCAAGCGTTCTGCTTTCTTGCAATTTTTCTAACATTCGTTGCCGGAAGACTTTTATCTTGCCAGAGCCTTCATTTTTGGCTTCATAAAGTGCCAGATCGGCAAATTTATAAAGATAGTCGGAGCGGCGCTCATTTTCTGAGATAACAATGCCAACACAGGTGGTTATGTTGATAATTGTGTTGTAAATGGTGTAGGGCTGGCTGATAAACTCACATATTTTCTGGGCTCGCGAAACGGCCCGACTTTCTGTCAGACCACTTGAGAGAAACGCAAACTCATCCCCGCCTAAGCGATACAGCGTATCCGACGTTAGGCTTGTCGAAATCAGACGATCGGATATCTGGCGCAGTAACATATCACCGGCATCATGACCATACGTATCATTGACCTCTTTGAATCGATCTAAATCAAACAACATCACCGTCACAGCATCGTTATTTTTCTCTGCCATTTCGATTGTTTTATTTAAATCGCTCCAGAATAGCTGGCGGTTATTCATCTCGGTGAGCGAGTCATGGTAGACGTCATATTCCAGTTTGGCATTCTGAATTTGTAGCTTTTCCTTCGATTTCTGCAGTTCTTCGGCAAGACTCTTGACCTGAAGGTGCGCCCGCAGAATATTTCTGTTTTGATAAAAAATGAGCACGCCCAGAATCGCACTCAGTATTATTAGCAGTACAGATGTCGTTGAGTAAATATAGTACAGCGTTTGAATTTTTTGGTTGGCGTTATTAATCGAATTTACATCTTTGTTTAATGCGCCGGATGAAAGACGCCCAAGTTGTGCATCCAGGGTATGCATTTTTTTCAGATACGCCTGGAGTGCTGGACGGTTCATTTTCTCGAGATTATCATCCAGATAACTAAGGATATTTTCAAGTGTTACCGCTAGCTCACGGTGGGCAATATTGCTTTCTATGTAGCGCCCCAAATCACCTTCTTTTATCAAATCACTCTGGCTGAGCATAATGTCGAGACGCATGCGTACATCATCAAGATTCATCGTATCATCGATAGTGTAAAGACCAAGCAACGATTCAAATCGGTAATATTGAGATACCAACTGAGCGGCAGACCAGGAATCGGTGTAGTGAGTCAGTTTCTGTAGCTCTTGTTGCCTTTCATGCACGAGGAAAGAGATATATCCGGTCGATATAAAAAGAAAAAAGATGATGCCAGCCAGTATTCTGTTCATGATGTTCCTCTGAACGCTTACTCAATATCCATACTACTGACCTGCCATGCAGACCTTGAATAATAAATCTGATTATTTAGTTCCGGCATGCTGTCATAGGGATACACAATGAATAATGGGCCTTTATCACGGATGCGCATATATTTTCCGTTGATTTTTAAAGCAAGGATGGCATTGTATTTTTTGAAATCACTGAGAGGGATAACGGTGGTGTAGTCATTAAGCGCAGTAACCTTTACAACGGAGCCGCTCGCTCCAACATAATCCATGAGTTTTTGTAGTGGAATACCCGTAAAGGTCGTACGTCCATTATACCAGGGGGAGGTGGTCTGAAAACTTACCATGCCCAGCTTCTCAAGGCTGGCGGTATCAAAAACTGCTTTCCCGTCTTCATTTGTATTTTCAATATTACCGGATAACGTTAAAAGAACTTTACCGGTGGGCCTGGAAAGTTCACCCGCCCAAAGCTGGGTGGAGAGCACAACGCTTACCAACATGACTATTAACCGCATTCTAACCTCACCAATCAGCCGGATGTAAAAGAATTATAATTTAGATATCACGCTATTTATATATTCCGCCTGTCTATTATTGATGATGTGAAGTTGTTTGTATTTTAATTCATTTAAATCAATAAGTTACCATGATTAATGGTTATGAATATTTATTAAATCAGGCGAAGTCTGTTATTAGCGGACGGTGATTTTTGTTGTGTCTGTACAAAAAACACTCACTCTGTGGTTGTTAAAAAATCACACGATCATAAAGGTTTATTTTTTTTGTGCAGCGACAGGGAATCGTTGTTTTATCGGCGGGTAACCTTGTTGAATAAATCAAACTTTTGCCTATTCCCGGGATTAGATTCCACAGGCGTAGCAGACGTTCAAAAATAGTCAATTATCAGGAATTCAAAATATGCAAAATCACCTACGGGATCGTCAGCAACTTAATGAACTTATCAATGGCTGGATGCACCGCGATTGGGGGAATATGCCGCGCTGGCTTGCTGCATGAGCCAGGCGGATATACCTTGCTGAGCGCCGCATAACCGGGCTTATTCGCCAGCCTGAGCCGACTGGCGGGCATACAGATACGCGGTTGCTCTGGAGACGCCCAGATGCTGCGCCACTGTGTCCATAGATTTTCGTACGTTCAGCAAACCGTCTTTGCGTAATTGTTGAATCAGTCGTTTACGGTCTTCAGGTTTCAGGGCGCGGGCCGTCGTTGCGCATTTAGCGGCAAAGTCATCGATACGCTGGCGGATGACTTCGTTACTGCCGGGATCGATATGTTCCTTAATGGGAGAGTCCGCGGTTTCAGTAAAACGCGCAAGGGCACTCTGCATGCCACGAAACAGCGTCATATCCACGTTCAGACAGAGTGCTGCTACGTATTTGCCTTCATCATCCTTGATGCCGATGGAGGTACTTTTCACCGGGCGGCCATCGGCAAACTGGTTGCTGTAGTTGGCTATAATGCTGGGGAATTCAGGCGATGCGATTCGCGCCAGACCCAGTTCTGTTGCCGGTTGGCCGGGTTCTCGCCCGGACAGGTTATTATGGATGGACAAAATGGCATGTTCAGGATTTTTGAGATCATGAACCACCACTTCGCAAAACGGCGAGAAGGTCTCGCTCAAGCCCCTGGCGATAGTGTCAATTTGGCTGAGAAATGAGTTGTTATCGGTTTTTGGCATGCCAGTCTCCTGCGGTGATGCCTGTTGCCATGATTGCGGGCAGTTTACAGTGAGCAGGGTTCGCTTTTCCAGACGCGAGTGTTCAGACGGTAATAAGGTATCCGCATGGCAGATACCTTCTTAATTACTCGGCAAGGAATTCACTGTAGCGGCTGATATCCACGTTCCCGCCGCTGATGATAATGCCGATTTTCTTGCCGCGAAGTTCAGTTTTGCGCGCTCTGGCGGCGGCAAAACCCAGACAGCCAGTCGGCTCCACGACAATTTTCATTCGCTCAGCGATAAATTTCATCGAGGCGACTAATTCATCGTCTGAGACAGTCAGAATATCGTGCACATTTCGCTGGATAATCGGAAACGTAATATTCCCGAGATGTTGGGTCTGAGCACCGTCAGCAATGGTTTTCGGCGTATCGATATGAACAATCTTTCCGCTGCGAAACGACTGTTGACCATCGTTTCCTGCCTCCGGCTCGACACCATAGATGATGCAGTCAGGTGACAGATGTCTGGCTGCCAGTGAGGAGCCCGAAAGCAGGCCGCCGCCGCCCAGACACACGAAAAGAACGTCTAGCTGACCCACTTCTTCAATCAGCTCTTTTGTGGCGGTGCCCTGGCCCGCAATCACGTGCGGATGGTCGTATGGCGGGATCAGCGTCAATCCTTGTTTCTCTGCCAGCTCCCGTCCGATTTTTTCACGATCTTCGGTATAGCGATCGTAAATCACCACATTTCCACCATAGCCTTTTGTGGCTGCAACTTTAGCCGCCGGGGCATCATGCGGCATGATAATCGTCGCCGGGATCCCCAACAATTTTGCCGACAGGGCAATGGCCTGCGCATGGTTGCCGGACGAAAAGGTGACGACGCCCGTAGCGCGTTGTTCTGGCGTGAACTGGCGTAACGCATTCATGGCTCCGCGAAATTTAAACGCGCCCATTCTCTGGAAGTTTTCGCACTTGAAGAAAACTTCAGCACCAAATTCGTCATTAACCGTTCGGGAGGTCATCACCGGCGTTTTGTTGGCATAGTCGGCGATGCGCTCTGCCGCGGCGGCAACATCGTTATAATCAGGCAGTGTCATCTCAGTCATTGTTGTTCACCTGTATGTCGTTAAACGTCATGCTTGTGGGGCCAGGGCTATAGCTTCAACTTCCAGCGCGAAACCATAATGAAGTTCTGCAACGCCCGCTACCGCGCGGGAGGGCCGGAAATCACCGATCCACTCCCCATAGATTTTGTTAAACGTTGGCCATTGGTTGATATCTGTTACATAGACGCGTACTGACACCAGGTGCTGTCGAGAAACCCCAGCGCCAGCCAGGCAGGCATCAATATTCTGCAGTACCAGCCGCGTCTGCTCTTCAAAAGAGGCCTCGGTTTTTTTTTCGCCATCACTTGTGACCGGCAACTGACCAGAAATGAAGACGAATCCGCCAGCCGTTGTACTGTGCGAGTAATGACCTGCAGGCGGAAAACCTCCTGCAGATGAGTTCAATGTAATGTCCACGGACATAAGAGAATCTCCTGTAGTTAGTGGTAATTCATTTTGTATAAAATAATACTGTTTGTATTATTTTATACGCTTTCATACCGCGTTCGGCTAGTGATAGTTTTCACAGATGATGATTTTGTGAACTAAGGCAAACGTGACCCACGTTATATAGCTATCCTGGCGCGGTGAAAGAGGGGGAACGCTTTTGATGAGGGTAAAGCAGGGGAGTGAAGAAGCGCCTCGGGGCGGGGCGTTAAAGCCAAAAATTAGCCGATATGGCCGTGGTTAATCTTACTTAACGGTTCATTGATATCGAAGATTTTGCACGTCACGTCTTCCACTCCCAGGTGCTTCAGGCGGGCCGTGTGTTTTTTGATATAGGCCAGAGCGCTGTCTTCATCCTGAAACAGGTAGATGCCACCCGCTTCGTGGTTTGCTGCGTTCTCGGTCCAGATTTTCCAGATGAAACCCGGCTCCTGGTTGATGGATTCTGCCAGTTCAACAAGCTGATGTGACATCTCAGCGCCAAATGGACCAGGAAAATCAAAGTGTATCTGCACGAGTTTGTTCGCCATAAATCCTCCATGGATTGGTTAATTTGGGTAAGGCTGCTAGCGTAACAGCACTTTACCCGTCAGATAAGTTACTGCTTGTCCACCAATATAAACACGCGTTCCTGTCAGCTGGCAGCGTAAATCGCCGCCGCGTTCAGAGACCTGGCGCGCCAGCATCTGCGTTTTATTCAGTTTTGCAGCCCAGTAAGGAATCAGCATGCTATGCGTCGAACCTGTAACCGGGTCTTCTGCGACTGCTTCACCCGGGCAGAAGAAACGGCTGACGAAATCGTATTCCCCGTCACCCGGCGCGGTGATACATACCATTTTCCCGAGGGGAATCATGGCGTGGATATTCGGGCGCACAGCCTCAACCTGCTGTTGATTCTCCATCACGACCATGTAATCGCGCGCGACGCGCACTTCTTTATATTCGGTGATGCCTAATGTTTCCAGCAGTAAGGCGGGCGGTTCGGCAGGTTCGCTTTGCCAGGCAGGAAAATCAAGCGTCAGCCAATCACCGCTGCGCGTGACCGTCAGTGGACCCACAAAACGGGTGGCAAAATGGATGGTCGCTTCCGGGAAATCCAGATGTTCAAAGATGACATGTGCGGCGGCAAGCGTGGCGTGCCCACACAGATTAATTTCGCCTTGCGTGGTAAACCAACGCAGCTCGAAGCCATTCTCATTGGCGACAAAAAAAGCGGTTTCCGACTGGTTATGCTGCTGCGACATTTTTAATAATATTTCATCGGGCAACCAGTCATCGAGCGGGCATACTGCTGCGGCATTACCGCCAAACGTCGTAGTGGTAAAGGCATCTACCATGTAGAAATCGATTTGTTGCACGGTGTAACCCTCTCATCGCACTCAGGATATCCCACACTCTATCATGCAATGATTGTCATTGGTTAAGCGCCCTGATTCGCCTGCGTGGTAAAAATTCGCTATCATCCGTTTCCACACTTCATCCTGGCCGCTCATGTCTACGATCCTCGATACCTTTATTGCCCCGCCTTGTCATGAGGAGATAGCGATCCTCTATCAGGACGAGCATCTGGTGCTTATCAATAAACCCACCGGACTGCTTAGCTTGTCGGGGAAAAACCCGCAGAATTTCGATTCGGTACATCACCGGCTGGTACAGATTTACCCCGGCTGTACGCTGGTACATCGGCTTGATTTTGGGACGTCAGGGCTGATGGTGATTGCCCGTAACAAGGCTATCAACGCCGCGCTTTGCCAGCAGTTCAGTCAGCGCGCGGTAAGCAAGGTGTATAGTGCGTTGTTGTGCGGGCATCTGAAAAACGATGAAGGCGTTATAGATGCAGCGATTGCCAAAGACCCGGCGCTGTTTCCACTGATGTCGATTTGCCCCATTAACGGTAAACCCGCGCGCTCGCGCTATCAGGTTATTGAGCGTTTTCATCATCGCCAGCAAGATGGGGAGTTACTCGCTTTGACGCGGGTACGGCTGACACCTGAAACCGGGCGTACCCACCAGTTGCGGATCCACTGTCAGCAGTTGGGGCATCCCATTTTGGGGTGCGATTTATATGGTGGGCGTCTGCTGCCAGGCACCGAACGGACGTCGAGACTGATGCTGCATGCCAGTGAACTGCATTTCAGGCATCCGGTCAGTCAGGAATGGATGACGGCCCAAAACGCCAGCCCGTTTTGAGGATATAAAAAAGCCGCCAGATGGCGCAACGTCGGTCAGTTAACGCCTCTGTATCAGAAAGTGTATTGGCGGAGGTAATAACATGCTATCTCAGAGAATGGGTTCCGTTCACCTCATGTTCATCGTTTCTCTGAAACACCGATTCCTGTGAACGTGTTAAGGGTACTATCGCCGTACCCTTAACAATCCCGGCTCCCG
>NZ_SZWS01000064.1:170041-182265 GCF_005281245.1 Citrobacter sp. wls826 | reverse complement strand
CGAGTAAGAAAAAAGGCACGTCATCATGACGTGCCTTCTCCGGTACTACCCTACACGATTACTGTTCGCTTTCATCAGTATAACGTTTTGCTTTATAAGCAGGGTGCATCAGGTTCTGTGCAGAGAAGATATCGTCCAGTTCAGACTCGGTCAACAGACCGCGTTCCAGGACAACTTCACGTACGCTCTTACCGGTTTCGGCACAAATTTTACCGACGATGTCGCCGTTGTGGTGACCGATGAACGGGTTGAGGTAAGTAACGATGCCGATGGAGTTGAATACAAACGCTTCACAGACTTCTTTGTTAGCAGTGATACCACTAACGCATTTTTCCAGCAGGTTGTAGCAAGCATTGCTCAGAATGTGAATGGATTCAAACATTGCCTGGCCAATGACCGGCTCCATTACGTTCAGCTGCAGCTGACCAGCTTCAGATGCCATAGTAACGGTGATGTCGTTACCGATGACTTTAAAGCAAACCTGGTTTACGACTTCTGGAACAACTGGGTTCACTTTTGCTGGCATGATAGAAGAACCAGCCTGCAGTTCCGGCAGGTTGATCTCGTTCAGACCAGCGCGTGGGCCAGAGGAGAGCAAACGCAGGTCGTTACAGATTTTGGACATCTTAACAGCCAGACGTTTCAGTGCGCCGTGAACCATAACGTATGCGCCGCAGTCAGAAGTTGCTTCAATCAGGTCTTCTGCCGGAACACAGGCGAAGCCAGTGACTTCAGCCAGTTTCTGTACTGCCAGCGGGGAGTATTCTTTCGGCGTGTTCAGACCAGTACCGATTGCAGTTGCACCGAGGTTAACTTCCAGCAGCAGCTCAGCGGTACGACTAATGTTTTTCACTTCTTCTTTCAACAGTACGCTGAAAGCATGGAATTCCTGACCGAGGGTCATCGGTACAGCATCCTGCAGCTGGGTACGGCCCATTTTCAGGATGTCCTGGAATTCAACAGCTTTTTGTTCGAAGCCTTCACGCAGCTGGTTCAGGGCATCGATCAGTTTGATGATGGATGCGTATACCGCGATACGGAAGCCAGTTGGGTAAGCGTCGTTGGTAGACTGACATTTGTTAACGTGGTCGTTCGGGTTCAGGTACTGATATTCACCTTTCTGGTGACCCATCAGTTCCAGACCGATATTGGCCAGCACTTCGTTGGTGTTCATGTTGACGGAGGTACCCGCACCACCCTGGTAAACATCTACCGGGAATTGATCCATGCATTTTCCGTTATTCAGGACTTCATCACACGCCGCGATGATGGCATTTGCCACACTCTTAGGAATGGTTTGCAGCTCTTTGTTGGCCATTGCCGCTGCCTTTTTAACCATTACCATACCGCGAACAAATTCAGGAATGTCGCTGATTTTGTTGTTGCTAATGTAGAAGTTTTCAATCGCTCTCAGAGTGTGAACACCGTAGTAGGCGTCCGCTGGAACTTCCCTGGTACCCAACAAGTCTTCTTCGATACGAATGTTGTTTAACATGTGAACCTTCTTTTTCAAGCTGCCAATGATTTGACTAAACACACAGGATATATGTGATTTCGATTGTTTCTCGACCGACGATTATCCCCTGCATCGGTCTGATACTCGAGATCATATGCTGGTTCAGGATTTCTACCGTAATCTGGATCACTTAAAGCGTGGAATTTACCCCTTATTTATTATTCTGTGAAATGGATCACCCCTTTAGGATTAATACTAAAAATAAGTGTACAAGCGACTTGAAATTTTGCTAACCACCTCAACATCTAATTGATGCGAGTCACATAATTCATCGGACAGGCGTTGAAAAAAACGACTGTTATTGACAGGAGAACCCTTTGCGCTGGATACCATTACTTGCCATTTTTCTCTATGTTTACATAGAGATATCTATTTTTATTCAGGTTGCCCATGTCCTGGGTGTCCTGATGACGCTGATTTTGGTTATTTTTACGTCGGTTATCGGTATGTCTCTGGTTCGTAACCAGGGATTTAAAAACTTTTTACTGATGCAACAAAAAATGGCGGCTGGTGAAAGTCCGGCTGCAGAAATGATCAAGAGCGTGTCGCTGATCATTGCTGGTCTGCTGTTGGTACTGCCCGGTTTTTTCACCGATTTCCTCGGTCTTCTTCTTTTATTACCCCCGGTGCAAAAACATCTGACGATGAAACTGCTGCCGCATTTGCGTTTTTCGCGTATGCCGGGCGGTGGTTTTAGCGCCGGAACCGGTGGCGGTGAGACCTTTGATGGCGAATTTCAGCGCAAAGACGACGATCGCAACCGTATTGATCATAAAGACGATCCTCGGGATTAAGCATCAGTATGCGGGCCGGATAAGCGTGAGCACCATCAGGCAAAATGCTTATCTGCCGGATGACGGCGTCAACGTCGCCTTATCCGGCCTGCGGGGTAAAAACAGCCACAGCCCTGCCAGCATAATCAGCGCATACAGGCTCTTCCAGCCAACCATTGCCAACAGCAGCAGACACAGTAGACCGCCAATGACCGCCAGCATGCGATAATGCCCTTTCAGTAATCGACATCCCGCCAGCATGCACAGCAAATAAATCAAAATAAAGATGCCGTTAGCATAGACGATTAACGCATCGAGATTGATTTTCAGCATATAGATGCACAACGTACTGATCACGCAGCAGCCCAATACGGCGTTTAGCGCATTGCGCGGAAGGTGACGGGGAGACAGACGCGCCAGATGACTTTCCGGCTTATATTGCGCTTGCGACCAGACCAGCCGGGCGAAGCTTTGAATATAAATGTTGAGACTGGCAAAACAGGCCAGATAACCAATGATGCAGGCGACCCACAGTGCCTGTACGCCAAATAACTGCACGACGATCTCTGGCAGTGAGGCCGCCGCCGCCATTTGCTCACCGTAGGCGCCAAAATGAAGCACGACGACGGTGCATGCCCAATAAACAGAGCCCGCAAGCAGCAGGCCGATCATCAGCGCGCGCGGGAAATCCCGCTCTGGGTTTTTGAATTCAGATGCCAGATGGGCAAACGCTTCAAGGCCAACAAAACACCAGAACATCACCGACAGTGCGGCGAACAGTCCGGGGAGCTCAATCTCGGTTATCGCAGGGAAGGGGATTTCGCCAGGTTTCACATCGCCCGCCCACCAGATGGCGACAATGAGGGCAACAATCAATCCGGCAATGACCGTTTGCAGATTAGCGCTAGAGCTGGCACCGTGGGAGCCGATATACCAAACCAATGCCAGCGTACCGAGCTCTGCCAACAGAAGCTGTTCGTCATGCCAGCCAAACATTGCCTGACCAAATCCGGCGGCAATATGTAATGCCGCAGGCAAGCCGACGGGAATCACCGACAAAAATAGCCATCCGGTGACGCGCTCCAGGCGTGGGCCAAAGGCCATACCAACAAAATGCGCCACGCCACCCGCGCTGGGAAAATGACGACCCAGTACGGCAAAGACAATCGCCACGGGAAAGACTAAAACAATCAGCACCGGCCAGGCCCACAGGCTGTTGTTGCCAGCCACCAGCGCGGCTAGCGCAGGGACGGCGAAAACGCCTGTACCTAGCAATGATGTCGACAACAGGCCAATGCCCTGAGCCAGTCCCAGCTCTTGTTTCAGTCCGCTCATAAGTTGTTATCCGGTTATGCCCATTGACCGGGCTACAGCGCAGATTTTTGATGGTATCACAATCGTATTTGCTTATGACGACGTGACTGAAATCGTTATAAAATGTGATGCGCGTCGGCGTTTTGACGGAATTTTCTGCTGATATAAATTTTTTTTCGCTTGCCCCCTTGAAGGTACAAAGCCCCATCCCCATTTCTCTGGTCACTAGCCGGGAAACCGTTCACGGGCCGGCGTCACCCATAACTGATAAAGACTTTCTCAAAGGAGAGCTATCAATGAGTATTCGTCCGTTACATGATCGTGTGATCGTCAAACGTAAAGAAGTTGAATCTAAATCTGCTGGCGGCATCGTACTGACCGGTTCTGCAGCAGGTAAATCAACTCGTGGCGAAATCATCGCTGTCGGTAAGGGCCGCATCCTGGACAACGGTACCGTACAGCCGCTGGACGTTAAAGTCGGCGATATCGTTATTTTCAACGATGGCTACGGTGTTAAATCTGAGAAGATCGACAATGAAGAAGTGTTGATCATGTCTGAAAGTGACATCCTGGCAATTGTTGAAGCCTAATCCGCGAACGACACTGAACATACGAATTTAAGGGAAAGAGAAAATGGCAGCTAAAGACGTAAAATTCGGTAACGACGCTCGTGTGAAAATGCTGCGCGGCGTAAACGTACTGGCAGATGCAGTGAAAGTTACCCTCGGTCCAAAAGGCCGTAACGTAGTTCTGGATAAATCTTTCGGTGCACCGACCATCACTAAAGATGGTGTTTCCGTAGCCCGTGAAATCGAACTGGAAGACAAGTTCGAAAACATGGGGGCGCAGATGGTGAAAGAAGTTGCTTCTAAAGCGAACGACGCTGCAGGCGACGGTACCACCACCGCAACCGTACTGGCGCAGTCCATCATCACTGAAGGTCTGAAAGCCGTTGCTGCGGGCATGAACCCGATGGATCTGAAACGTGGTATCGACAAAGCTGTCGCTGCTGCCGTTGAAGAACTGAAAGCACTGTCCGTACCGTGCTCTGACTCTAAAGCGATTGCTCAGGTTGGTACTATCTCCGCTAACTCCGACGAAACCGTAGGTAAACTGATCGCTGAAGCGATGGACAAAGTCGGTAAAGAAGGCGTGATCACCGTTGAAGACGGTACCGGTCTGCAGGACGAACTGGACGTGGTTGAAGGTATGCAGTTCGACCGTGGTTACCTGTCTCCTTACTTCATCAACAAGCCGGAAACTGGCGCAGTAGAACTGGAAAGCCCGTTCATCCTGCTGGCTGACAAGAAAATCTCCAACATCCGCGAAATGCTGCCGGTGCTGGAAGCAGTAGCAAAAGCGGGTAAACCACTGCTGATCATCGCTGAAGATGTTGAAGGCGAAGCGCTGGCAACTCTGGTTGTTAACACCATGCGCGGTATCGTGAAAGTCGCGGCGGTTAAAGCGCCTGGCTTCGGCGACCGTCGTAAAGCGATGCTGCAGGATATCGCTACCCTGACCGGTGGTACCGTTATCTCTGAAGAGATCGGTATGGAGCTGGAAAAAGCAACTCTGGAAGATCTGGGTCAGGCGAAACGCGTTGTTATCAACAAAGACACCACCACCATCATTGATGGCGTGGGTGACGAAGCTGCAATCCAGGGTCGCGTGACTCAGATTCGTCAGCAGATCGAAGAAGCAACTTCCGACTACGACCGTGAAAAACTGCAGGAGCGCGTAGCGAAACTGGCAGGCGGCGTTGCGGTTATCAAAGTTGGTGCTGCGACTGAAGTTGAAATGAAAGAGAAGAAAGCCCGCGTTGAAGATGCCCTGCACGCGACTCGTGCTGCGGTAGAAGAAGGCGTGGTTGCTGGTGGTGGTGTTGCGCTGATTCGCGTAGCGTCTAAGATTGCCGGTCTGAAAGGTCAGAACGAAGACCAGAACGTAGGTATTAAAGTTGCGCTGCGCGCAATGGAATCTCCGCTGCGTCAAATCGTACTGAACTGCGGCGAAGAGCCGTCTGTAGTGGCTAACACCGTGAAAGCGGGTGACGGTAACTACGGTTACAACGCTGCAACTGAAGAATACGGTAACATGATCGACATGGGTATCCTGGATCCAACCAAAGTAACGCGTTCAGCTCTGCAGTACGCGGCTTCTGTTGCGGGTCTGATGATCACCACCGAGTGCATGGTTACTGACCTGCCGAAAGGCGATGCGCCTGACTTAGGTGCTGCTGGTGGTATGGGCGGCATGGGTGGAATGGGCGGCATGATGTAATTTAATCTTCATACTTCAAGCCGCAGGTTCATTGGCTGCGTTCGTTTACCCCAGTCACTTACTCATGTAAGCACTGGGGGATTCATGAACCTGCCGCCTGCCTGCAACTTGAATTATTTGATTAAATACGTATCTCGCGAAAAATGAGAAACCCTCGGGCAGAAATGTCCGGGGGTTTTTCTTTTGGTCATCTTTTTAGTATATGATTCAGCTACGGACATAACGTCCAGCTCATTGATTATGGGGAATGACATGCACGTGAAATATTTAGCAGGGATCGTTGGTGCCGCGCTACTGATGGCGGGTTGTAGCTCCAGCAACGAACTGAGTTCAGCCGGGCAAAGCGTACGCTTCGTCGAAGAGAAGCCTGGCGCAGAGTGTCAACTGATTGGCACTGCAACCGGTACGCAAAGCAACTGGCTTTCTGGCCAGCACGGCGAAGAGGGTGGCTCTATGCGTGGCGCAGCAAACGATCTGCGTAACCAGGCTGCGGCAATGGGTGGTAACGTGATTTATGGCGTCAGCAGCCCATCACAGGGAATGCTGTCCAGCTTTGTTCCTACTGCCAGTGAAATGACCGGACAGGTTTATAAGTGCCCAAATTGATAAATGCTGTTGATGCCTGATGGCGACGCTAAAACGTCTTATCAGGCCTACGATACAAATTCGTCGGCCTGATAAGCGCAGCGACATCAGGCATTTTGAGCGTTATGCGCTGACTGAGCGCGTAAATGATGCAGCGCGCGCAGGCACTGATCCTGATTGAGCTTTTGCGTCTTATCACCCGTCAACGTTCTGACAAACACCTGGCACGGTACACCAGCAAGCTTTTTCAGCCGTGGGCTGAAATCGAGAAGACGGCGAGTAATGGCTTCGGCCTCTTTGCTGCCGGAAGGGGCGCGAGTTTTTACTACCGAACCACAGAACTGGGCTTTTCCTTGATCATCCGTATAGCGGTAAATAATCGCCAGATAATGATTAAACAGGCTTTGTTTCCATTCGGGGTGCGTATAAGAGTCGTATTCCAGATTGTCGTTTGCCCGGCAATCAACATCGTACAGCGGCAGGAAATCCAGCAGTGATGTAATTCGTAGCGCTAATTCCCGCATGCCAGCATTATTTATTGCATGAATAACAGCATGGGCCAGCACCCGAATCTGTCGTTCATTAATCAGTAATTCACACGTTTGTCCATCATGCAGTGTCAGAGAAAATGTTAAGTTTTCGCCTTTGTCATCCACTAACATCAGCGAATTTATGCGACGATTAATGTCGGCATTTTTTAGCTCATCTTCCTGAATCAAAGGAATATTTTCGTGCATCTTTTGGCTGACTTTATCGCATTCCTTCTCATATTGCGCATGCTCTTCTTCGCTAAGCTGATGTTTGACGGATAGCCTGCTTTCCAGGGCGATAAGCAGATCTCTTAGCCCAAGCGGAGAAAGAAAAAATAACGACGTTTTATTCCTTTGTTCTTTTATCTTTAATGCTAAGGCAATAAATTCATTCTTTTGACGAATAACACCGGTATTAATGCCTTTAATACTTATAGTCATAAAAGGTTCTCCCTAACCATATATTTATTAATATTATGAATTTGGTTCTAATGATGCAAATTATGAATTAATGATTTTATAGCGCTAATTAAAATAGCACAGATTAAAAGCGTGGCTCCACTTGTGAGGATTTAAATAATAAGTAATCGTGGTGAGTGTCCGGAATCGGACACTCAATAATGGTTATTGTTGGCGTAGTTGCAGATCCAATGGCGTTTTACTTGGCTCACCGCCAATTTCACGCGCCAGTTTGGGGACCATATAGCCGGAAACCAACGTCAGCAGTTCACGCATAATGTGACGTGCCTCATCGTCACTGACCATAAAGTGGGCGGCACCTTGCACTTTGTCCAGTACGTGCAGGTAATAGGGCATCACCCCCGCATCAAACAGGGCGTTGCTCAGGTTCGCCAGTGTTTGTGCGTTATCGTTCACGCCACGCAGCAAAACGCTTTGGTTGAGTAGGGTGACGCCAGCGGTACGCAGTCGGACCATCGCCTGGTGAAATGCCTCATCGACCTCATTGGCGTGGTTAATGTGGTTGACCAGCAGAACCTGCAGGGAGGAGCGCGCAAAGCGCTGGGCCAGTCCTTCAGTAATGCGCGCGGGGATCACAATCGGCAAACGGCTGTGAATGCGCAAACGATTAATGTGCGGGATGGCTTCCAGTTGCGTGAGTAACCAGTCCAGTTCATGGTCCTTGGCCATTAGCGGATCACCACCGGAGAAGATAATCTCATCCAGCTCAGGATGCGCGCTAATGTAGTCCAGGGCGACCTGCCAGTTGCGCTTATTGCCCTGGTTTTCGGCATAGGGGAAGTGTCGGCGGAAGCAATAGCGACAATTTACCGCGCAACCGCCTTTAACCAACAACAGCGCCCGGTTGCGATATTTATGCAGCAAACCGGGGACCACGCTGTGCTGTTCTTCCAGCGGATCGGTCGAGTAGCCAGGTGCAGCAACAAACTCTTCCTGGGAAGTAAGTACCTGACGCAAAAGTGGATCGTCCGGATTGCCTTTTTCCATACGAGCAATAAAGGCGCGCGGTACGCGCAGGGCGAAAAGTCGTCTCGCGTCGCGTCCGGCCAACAGTTTTTCATCTGCGTCTATATTCAAAAGATGCAGAAGTTCATCAGGATCGGTCACAACATCGGCAAGTTGCGATAACCAATCTTCTCTGGATGGGGTATTTAGGGTTACAATATGCGCCATTTTGTGGCTTAGCTACCAGTTAACAATTTTCAGAGGGCCTTATGGCAACGTACTATAGCAACGATTTTCGTGCTGGTCTTAAAATCATGTTGGACGGCGAACCTTATGCGGTTGAAGCCAGCGAATTCGTTAAACCAGGTAAAGGCCAGGCATTTGCGCGCGTTAAGCTGCGTCGCCTGCTGACCGGTACTCGCGTAGAGAAAACCTTCAAGTCCACCGACTCCGCTGAAGGCGCAGACGTAGCCGACATGAACCTGACCTTCCTGTATAGCGACGGTGAGTTCTGGCACTTTATGAATAACACCACTTTCGAACAGCTGGCTGCAGACGAGAAAGCGGTAGGCGATAACGCTAAATGGCTGCTGGACCAGGCTGAATGCATCGTGACCCTGTGGAACGGTCAGCCGATCTCCGTGACTCCGCCAAACTTCGTTGAGCTGGAAGTCGTTGAAACTGACCCAGGTCTGAAAGGCGATACCGCTGGTACTGGCGGCAAACCGGCTACTCTGTCTACTGGCGCAGTCGTTAAAGTTCCGCTGTTCGTACAGATCGGTGAAGTGATCAAAGTGGATACTCGCTCCGGCGAATACGTTTCTCGCGTAAAATAAGATATCTATTTGATCTTATGGCGCAGGTTGCTGCGCCATACTTTTTCCAGGGCAGGAATGATGAAACGTCTTCTCAGTCTTGTAATGCTCATCCTTTTCACCAGCACTCTCCTGGCGGGTTGTAATACCGCGCGCGGCTTCGGTGAAGACATCAAACATCTTGGCAATTCAATCTCTCACGCCGCCAGCTAACACTCTCTCATAGTCTTAAAAACGGTTGTTTATCCATCACACTTGCGGATCTTGTCTATTATTAATGAGCTATACACAAACAATATTGGCTAGAAAAGGAAGACGTTATGGTTAAAAAGACAATTGCAGCGATCTTTTCTGTGTTGGTTCTTTCTTCAGTATTGACTGCGTGCAATACCACGAAAGGTGTTGGGCAGGATATCTCTGAGGGCGGTAGCGCAATCTCTGGTGCAGCGACAAAAGCTCAACAATAATCATGAACGGTACGACGTCACGTCGTACCGTTAATTCCCCTTCCCGGGGAGTGAGAGAAACGGTGAGAAGCGGTTCCCCATGTGCAGTTTCATGCGGATATTCCGTTTATAGGTGTAGACCGTCTTGCCATGAATGCTGAGTGCGGCGGCTATCGCATTGTTACTCACACCATCCATCCACATCGACAATACTTTCTCCTCCTGCGGCGTAAGCAGCGGAGTCGCGTTTTCGGCTATTTCTAACGTGGGACGAAGCTGTAGCGCCTCCTGAATCGTGTGTGAGAGCGCGTTCAGCGTGGTGTGCTTGGTTAAGACCGAATAGGCGACGGATTGAGAGGAAGCAATTGAGGCGTGCTGTCTTTCAACTGATTGCAGTAAAATCAGCGGGATGACGCCGCAGCTCATGAAAAAGGGTTTAATTGGCGGACTGGTATGCGTCTCGCTAATAAAACTGTATAAATCCGCGATCACCAGATGTGGCTTCCACTGCAAAATATGCTCTTTTGCTAACAGGAGATTATTGATCCCTGACACAAGAAATGAGGAGCTGAACCTGCCAGAATGATTAAGCAAGGCCTCAATCCCTGTACGGGTAAAGTGGCACCGATCAATCACTAAAATTTTAAGCATAACCTTTTCGCATTCAGAAGAGAGGCAATCGACTTTCCGGATTCAGAAAGCCCTTCATCATAGAGAACTCCGATGAGTGCCAAATGCGGGAACTACGCCGCTAATTATGCTTAATTCTTGCTTTTAACGGGCAGCGAATAAAAAGGTTGAAATTCATTTTCTCTCGGGCAAAAATGCCATTTCACACATCAGCTTTGCAGGACGACCTGCAAACGCTTCTTTCACCGGGGACGGCCCCATTGTTCTGGAGCCTGATATGTCCTGGATCGTTTTATTAATTGCAGGTCTGCTCGAAGTTGTCTGGGCGATTGGCCTGAAATATACCCACGGTTTTACGCGTTTGACGCCAAGCATTATCACTATTGTGGCAATGATCGTCAGTATCGCCATGCTCTCCTGGGCAATGCGTACGTTGCCTGTAGGAACCGCCTATGCAGTATGGACTGGTATCGGCGCAGTCGGCGCGGCCATTACAGGGATTCTGCTGCTGGGTGAATCTGCCAGCCCGGCGCGGTTACTGAGCCTCGGGCTGATTGTGGCCGGTATTATTGGCCTCAAGCTGAGCACCCACTAAGCACCAGGCTGTTTTACCCAAATCAGCTTATTCACCTCAAACCCTTCCCGGGTCGCGATGGCCAGCATTTGCTGTTTCATTTCATCTGAAATAGTAGGGGTCCGTGAAAGGATCCACAGGTAGTCGCGATCCGGCCCGCAAACCAGCGCGTGACGATATTCCCTGTCGAGGGCAATCACGTTATACCCGCCATAGAAGGGGCCAAAAAACGAGACCTTGAGCGCAGCGCGGTTTGGGTCGCCAGTGAAGTAGGCTTTCCCCTCCGTTTTCTGCCACATTCCTCTGTCCGGGTTATAGCCCTTGTTAATAACATTGATACCGCCGTCGTCGCGCAGGCTGTAGGTAGCAGTCACTTTTTCCAGTCCGCGCTCGAATCGATGGTCGAAACGCGCAATTTCATACCAGGTGCCCAGATAGCGTGTGGCATCAAAGTTATTTACTACGGTAATACCTTTCGGTGGTGTTGGGGTGCTGCAAGCGACAACCAGAAATGCAGCCGTAACTGCAGCAACGACGGGCAGAATGCGCATGGGATTTTCCTTGCTGGATTTTTGTTAAGTGTAGATGACAGCAGGAAAAAAAGAGAAAGAAAGGAAGCCCAATATCCAGGGCCTCCTTGTCCGTTACTGCAGTTTTTCAAGAATGCGCCAGGCGGCTTCGACGCGAACAGGGTTTGGGTAGCTCTTGTTTGCCAGCATCACGATGCCAAGGTTTTTTTCTGGAACGAAAGCAACGTAGCTGCCGAATCCGCCAGTGGAGCCCGTTTTATGCACCCATGAGGCTTTCACGGCAGGCGCGGGCGGGTTTACCTCAACGGCAGGAAGCGCTGCCAGGGCCACTTTGCTGTCGCTACCGCTAATTATCGAGTCGGCCTTCACCGGCCAGTTCAGCATCTCCCAGCCCAGGCCCTGGTACATATCGCCAATACGCCAGTAACGTGACTGCGCAAGCTCGATGCCCTGCTGGAGCGTTTTCTCCTGAACCTGGCTGGCGTCCATGTTGGCCTGAACCCAACGGGTCATATCGATAACGCTCGATTTCACCCCGTAGGCTTCGGCATCAAGTTGCCCAGGGGATACATGCACTGGCTTTCCTTCGCGATAACCCCAGGCATAATCTTTTTGTTCGCTCTGCGGAACCGTAATCCAGGTATGCGCCAGTTTTAAGGGGCGCAGGACGCGTTTGGTCATCGCCTCTTCGTAGCTCATGCCTGAGGGGTTCACCGCCAGGGCGCCAAACAGACCAATGCTGGAGTTAGCATAAAGACGTTTAGCGCCTGGGGCCCATTGCGGCTGCCAGTTTTGATAAAAGCGTA
>NZ_SZWS01000064.1:168591-169965 GCF_005281245.1 Citrobacter sp. wls826 | reverse complement strand
GCAGGCCGCCTGCCGTGTAGGTGGCTAAGTGCAGCAGGCTGATACCCTGCCACTGCTTACCAGTCAGTTCAGGCCAGTAATGCGTGACCGGATCGCTGAGCTTAATTTCGCCGCGGGCGATAGCATCGCCGCCCAGCACGCCGTTGAACGTTTTACTGACCGATCCGAGTTCAAACAGCGTTTGTTGAGTGACTGGACGGTTATTGGCGATATCGGCTTTACCCCAGGTAAAGTAATAAGGTTTCCCCTGATAGATAATCGCAACGGCCATACCCGGAATAGCCTGCTCCTGCATCAGCGGTGTGATGGTGCGGTTAACGATATCGGCAATTTGTTGTTCTGTTTTTGCGGCGGCAAACGTGGAGAACGAAGCTGTCAGCAGCAGCGCGCAGCATATCGATTTTTTCATCATGAAATCAGTTCCGTAATTAAAAGCGAAAGGGTGTCCGGGCCCGTCAGACGTAATCAGTGTGTTTGATTTGCACCGTGTTGACAAACGGTTAAATTTAGCAGCAGATATAAGTTTTTCTAACAGGCCAGATAATGACGCGTAGCTATATCCCCCTTAACTCGCTGCGGGCTTTTGAAGCAGCGGCCAGACATCTCAGCTTTACCCGCGCTGCGATTGAGCTCAACGTGACGCATTCTGCAATAAGCCAGCATGTGAAAGCGCTGGAGCAACAGCTGAATTGTCAGCTTTTTGTGCGTGGTTCTCGAGGGTTAATGTTGACGACTGAAGGGGAAAGTCTGTTACCTGTACTTAATGACTCTTTCGATCGTATGGCGGGGATGCTGGATCGTTTTGCCACTAAACAGACTCAGGAAAAACTAAAAATTGGCGTGGTGGGGACCTTTGCGGTCGGCTGTCTTTTCCCTCTGTTGAGCGACTTTAAGCGCCACTATCCGCATATTGATTTGCATATTTCCACCCACAATAACCGTGTAGATCCCGCCGCCGAAGGGCTGGATTATACTATTCGCTACGGAGGAGGAGCCTGGCACGATACCGATGCGCAATATTTGTGTAGCGCGCTGATGTCTCCGCTGTGTTCACCGACATTGGCCTCGCAGATTAAAGCACCTGTGGACATCCTGAAATTTCCGTTATTACGATCGTATCGGCGTGATGAATGGACGCTTTGGATGCAGGCCGCCGGAGAAGCGCCTCCGTCACCGACGCACAACGTGGTGGTGTTTGACTCGTCCGTCTCAATGCTGGAAGCCGCGCAGGCGGGGATTGGTGTGGCAATTGCACCGGTAAGAATGTTCACGCATTTGCTCAGTAGTGAACGTATCGTGCAGCCTTTTTTAACGCAGATTGATCTGGGGAGTTACTGGATAACGCGTTTACAATCTCGTCCGGAGACGTCCGCG
>NZ_SZWS01000064.1:154224-168509 GCF_005281245.1 Citrobacter sp. wls826 | reverse complement strand
GGCGGGCCTGATAATTAACGCATGCGATTAGATGGTCAGGATCCCAATAGCCGTTACAACGGTCAGGATAGCTGCCAGTCCGTAGAATACCCATTTGCCCGCAGGCACGTGGATTTTCAGGTCATGCATCGCGTGGTGCATACGGTGTAAACCGCACCACAGCGGCAGAACGATCATCAGGAACAGAAACGCACGTCCGATGAAGCTCTGAGCGAATGCCAGTACGCGTTCATAGCTGAAAGCATCAGGAACAAAGCCCAGCGGCAGCATAATGCCGACCAGCAGGATCATCACCGGCGCAATGATTGCGCTCCACATACCGCCTGCACCAAACAGGCCCCAGAATACGGGTTCGTCAGAGCGTTTTGGATTTGGATTAATCATTCCGGACTCCTTACCAGAACAGGGCAACAAACAGTATTACTACTGTCGCAACCACAGTAACTGCCCAGAGACCTTTGATGATCGGCTCTGGCCCCATTTTTTCGTCTTTTACAATGATGTTGGCAGCTTTTGGCGCCAGCTCAAACCAGGTTTTGGTATGCAGCAGCGCTGCTGCCAGGGCGATAATATTCAGGATCACCACCACCGGGTTTTGCAAAAAGGCGACAAAGCCCATCCAGGACTCTGCACCATGCTTGAGTGCAAACAGGCCGATAATCAGTTCAATGCTGAACCAGACTGCCGGAACCGCCGTGCCTTCGCGCAGCATGTAAAAACGATAAAATGGCAGCTTTTTCCACCAGGTGGACGTCATTGGTCGCACATAGGGTTTGCGTTTAGTCGTCATCGTGCACTCCTTAGCGTGGTTTCAGGGTAGCGATAAGAAAGTCTTTTGAACTTTCAACTTTACCCTGCTGAATGGCCGCAGCCGGATCGACGTGTTTCGGGCAGACTTCGGAGCAGTAGCCCACAAAAGTACAGGACCAGACGCCGTTCGGGCTGTTCAACTGAGCCATACGCTCCTTCTTACCGTGGTCGCGGCTATCTTCGTTGTAACGATGCGCCAGCGTAATCGCAGCCGGTCCAATGAACTCTGGGTTCAGGCCGAACTGCGGGCACGCGGCGTAGCACAGACCACAGTTGATGCAACCGGAGAACTGATGATACTTCGCCATCTGCGCCGGAGTCTGGGTGTTTGGACCCTGATCCGGTGTACGCGGGTTACCGATGATGTACGGTTTGATCGCTTCCAGGCTTTCGATAAAGTGCGTCATGTCGACGACCAGATCGCGCTCAATCGGGAAGTTGCCCAGCGCTTCAACCTTCATGCCGTTGGTGTAATCACGCAGGAAGGTTTTGCACGCCAGTTTAGGTACATTGTTGACCATCATGCCGCAGGAGCCGCAGATCGCCATACGGCAGGACCAGCGGTAGCTCAGGTCCGGTGCCAGGTTATCCTTGATGTAGCCCAACGCATCCAGCAGTGACGTGGTTTCATCATAAGGAACTTCGTAGAAAGCACTGTGCGGCGCGGTATCGGTTTCCGGGTTATAGCGCACCACCTCAACTTTCAGGTTTTTCATCTCAGCCATTCGCCTTCTCCTTCTTATCGGCTGCTTCCGCTTCGCCACCGTAAACACGTTTAGCCGGTGGCAGAGTGGTGATTTTCACGTCGCTGTATTCCAGGCGAGTCGTGCCGTCAGCATCGCGGAAGGCGAGGGTGTGTTTGAGGAAGTTCACATCGTCACGCTCGGTGCAGCCTTCATCCAGACGCTGATGCGCGCCGCGGGATTCTTTACGCGCCAGAGCAGAGTGCGCCATACATTCAGCAACGTTCAGACCGTGACCCAGTTCGATGGTGTACAGCAGGTCGGTGTTGAAGACGCTGGAGGTATCAGTGATACGTACGCGCTTGAAGCGTTCCTGCAGCTCCGCCAGTTTATCAACGGTTTTCTGCATGAGTTCCGGTGTACGGTAGATACCGCAACCTTCTTCCATGGACAGGCCCATTTCGTCACGGATCTTAGACCAGTTTTCGTTACCTTCCTGGTTAACCAGATCTTTCAGACGTTTTTCAACGCCAGCAACCTGCGCATCGAGCGCGGCACTGTTTGCAGCGCCAGCCGTTGCAGCACGTTCTGCAGCCTGTTCACCGGCCATACGACCGAAGACCACCAGTTCCGCCAGAGAGTTAGAACCCAGACGGTTAGCGCCATGCAGACCAACAGAGGAACATTCGCCCACAGCGAACAGACCTTTAATGCGGGTTTCACAGTGCTGATCGGTTTCGATACCGCCCATGGTGTAGTGCGCGGTAGGACGTACCGGGATCGGCTCTTTAACCGGATCGACACCCACGTAGGCTTTCGCCAGTTCGCAGATGAACGGTAAACGTTCGAGCAGTTTTTTCTCGCCGAGGTGACGCAGGTCGAGGTGAACCACATCGCCACGCGGGGTGGAAATGGTGTTGCCTTTACGCCATTCGTGCCAGAAAGCCTGAGAAACTTTGTCGCGCGGACCGAGTTCCATATATTTGTTTTTCGGTTCGCCCAGCGGGGTTTCCGGACCCATGCCGTAGTCTTGCAGATAACGGTAGCCGTTTTTGTTGACCAGGATACCGCCTTCACCACGGCAGCCTTCGGTCATCAGGATACCAGAGCCTGGCAGACCCGTCGGGTGATACTGAACGAATTCCATATCACGCAGCGGAACGCCGTGGCTCAGCGCCATGCCCATACCGTCGCCAGTTACGATGCCGCCGTTGGTGTTGTAACGGTAAACACGACCTGCGCCGCCCGTTGCCATCACAACAGCATTAGCACGGATCTGCATCAGCGTGCCTTCCATCATGTTCATGGCAACCAGGCCGCGAGCATGGCCATCATCAACCAGGATATCCAGAACGAAGTGTTCGTCAAAGCGCTGAATCTGTGGGAACTGCAAAGATGTTTGGAACAGCGTATGCAACATGTGGAAGCCGGTTTTATCCGCGGCAAACCAGGTACGCTCGATTTTCATACCGCCGAAGCGACGTACGTTGACGCTACCGTCTTCACGGCGGCTCCATGGGCAGCCCCATTGTTCCAGTTGCGTCATTTCAGTTGGGCAGTGGTGGACAAAGTAATCCACGACATCCTGCTCACACAGCCAGTCTCCGCCTGCTACCGTATCGTGAAAATGGTAGTCAAAGCTGTCATGATCCTGCGCGACAGCAGCAGAGCCGCCTTCGGCAGCAACGGTATGGCTGCGCATTGGGTACACTTTTGAGATCAGTGCGATTTTAGCGTTGGGATTTGCTTGTGCGGCAGCAATTGCAGCACGTAATCCCGCGCCACCGGCGCCTATAATGGCAAGATCGGCTTGAAAGGTTTGCACGACATTCCTCCAGATTGTTGTTATTTCATTCCTGCCTGAAATCAGATGCTTCATCGGCTTCAAACAGGTTATGAACGCGTTTCCACTGCTCCTTTATAGGTACAATAGTATAGTCTCAGGGATGTGCGGGAAATTTGACGTGTTCGATTTTTTTAGCGTGTCAAAGGGGGGAATTATCATTGAATTTGATTAATTTAATTACTAAACCACCCCATGTCGCTTTTTTTATCCAATTGCCAGTGTGGATTATTGGCGCGCGAAATTTGTCTCGTTAACGCGATACGAGTAGACTTCGTGCCCTTGTCTTAAATCGGAGAAACAACCATGAGCGAAACGGCAACCTGGCAGCCGAGCGCGTCCATCCCCAATCTGTTAAAACGTGCGGCAATTATAGCGGAGATTCGCCGCTTTTTTGCCGATCGTGGCGTGCTTGAGGTTGAGACTCCTTGTATGAGTCAGGCAACGGTAACGGACATCCATCTGTTCCCGTTCGAAACGCGTTTCGTCGGCCCTGGACACTCCCAGGGAATGAATCTCTATTTAATGACCAGCCCGGAATACCATATGAAGCGCCTGCTGGTGGCAGGATGCGGCCCGGTGTATCAACTGTGCCGCAGCTTCCGTAATGAAGAGATGGGGCGTCATCATAACCCTGAATTCACTATGCTCGAGTGGTATCGTCCGCACTACGATATGTATCGCCTGATGAATGAAGTGGATGATTTGCTCCAGCAGGTGCTGGACTGCTCACCTGCGGAAAGTCTCTCTTACCAGCAAGCCTTCCAGCGCCATCTGGAGATAGACCCGCTGTCTGCGGATAAAACCCAACTGCGGGAAGTGGCGGCGAAATTGGATCTCAGTAATATCGCCGATACCGAAGAAGACCGGGACACCTTACTGCAGTTGCTGTTTACGATGGGCGTTGAGCCGCATATTGGCAAAGACAAACCGACGTTTGTGTATCATTTCCCGGCCAGCCAGGCATCACTGGCGCAAATCAGTACCGAAGATCACCGCGTGGCTGAACGTTTCGAGGTTTACTACAAAGGTATTGAGCTGGCGAATGGTTTCCATGAATTGACCGACGCGCGCGAACAGCAGCAGCGGTTTGAGCAGGATAACCGCAAACGTGCCGCACGTGGCTTGCCACAGCAGCCTATCGACACCAACCTGCTTGAAGCGTTAAAAGTGGGTATGCCGGATTGCTCTGGCGTGGCGCTGGGCGTTGACCGTCTTGTGATGCTGGCATTGGGCGCAGAGAGCCTGGCCGAGGTTATCGCATTTACCGTCGATCGCGCGTAACGTACTCTCCTTCAATACAAAGTGGCGGTGAAATAGCCACTTTGTAGCATATTTTTTCATTTACCCTCTAATAGCCACAATTTACTCCTGGATATTTGATATCGTTCAGGTATCAATTCTGTGTTGATTTTTCTATCGCTGAACTCTGAAAAGAGGGCAGTGCCAACCGGTGAGTGGCGTTTGTTAAACGCTTGCCAGAGTAAGGGATGGTTTAATGACCCAAACAATAAAAAAGATGAGCCTTATAGGTCTCATCCTCATGATATTTACGTCTGTTTTCGGTTTTGCGAATAGCCCCTCCGCATTCTATTTAATGGGGTATAGCGCGATTCCGTGGTATATATTTTCTGCATTATTATTCTTTATCCCATTTGCTTTAATGATGGCGGAAATGGGGGCTGCCTATCGGAAAGAAGAGGGCGGAATCTATTCGTGGATGAATAATAGCGTTGGGCCACGCTATGCGTTTATCGGCACGTTTATGTGGTTTTCTTCCTATGTGATATGGATGGTAAGCACCGCAGCGAAAGTCTGGGTACCTTTTTCAACCTTCTTATTTGGCGCAGACATGACGCAGCACTGGCGTTTTGCGGGGCTTGAGCCTACGCAGGTCGTCGGGTTGCTCGCCGTTGGTTGGATGATTCTGGTAACCTGCGTTGCCTCCCGGGGTATTAATAAGATTGCTCGTATTACGGCTGTAGGCGGAATTGCCGTAATGTGTCTTAATTTAGTTCTGTTGTTAGTGAGTGTCGCTATTTTGTTATTAACTGGCGGTCACTTTGCGCAGGATATTAATTTCATCTCCTCACCTAATCCGGGATATCAGTCCGGTCTGGCCATGTTGTCATTTGTTGTATTTGCTATTTTTGCTTACGGCGGAATAGAAGCCGTGGGGGGATTAGTTGATAAAACAGAAAAGCCAGAAAAGAACTTTGCGAAAGGCATTGTCTTTGCCGCGATTGTCATTTCTGTCGGTTATTCACTGGCCATATTTTTATGGGGCGTTAGCACCAACTGGCAGCAAGTATTAAGCAATAGTTCGGTCAACCTCGGCAATATAACGTATATCCTAATGAAAAGCCTCGGGATGGCGTTAGGTAACGCGCTGCATCTTTCTCCTGAAACCGCGATGACGACGGGGGTGTGGTTCGCGCGTATCACCGGGCTTTCTATGTTTCTCGCTTATACCGGCGCTTTTTTCAC
The DNA here is from genome assembly GCF_005281245.1 of Citrobacter sp. wls826. Taxonomy (NCBI): domain Bacteria; kingdom Pseudomonadati; phylum Pseudomonadota; class Gammaproteobacteria; order Enterobacterales; family Enterobacteriaceae; genus Citrobacter; species Citrobacter sp. wls826. Next base: position 162,686 of record NZ_SZWS01000064.1, on the reverse strand, counting down.
GCTCAGCTATTCGCCACTGAAAGCGATTATTCAGGGAACGCCGAAGGCGCTGTGGCCAGCGCCGATGACCAAACTGAATGCCGTGGGGATGCCGACGACGGCAATGTGGTTGCAGTGCCTGCTGGTGAGCCTGTTTATCCTGCTGGTTTCGTTTGGCGGCGATACGGCTTCAGCGTTCTATAACAAACTGACGCTGATGGCGAACGTCTCGATGACGCTACCGTATCTGTTCCTCGCGCTGGCGTTTCCGTTCTTTAAAGCCCGTACGGACCTGGAAAGACCGTTTGTTGTCTTTAAAACCCGAGCGGCGACGTTGCTGGCCACATCGGTGGTTGTGCTGGTGGTGACGTTTGCCAATGTGTTCACCATCATCCAGCCGGTGATTGAAGCTGGGGACTGGAACAGCGCATTGTGGATGACCGGAGGCCCGATCTTCTTCTCGCTGTTGGCAATGGCGATTTATCAGAACTACAGCCGTCGTATGGTGAAACTCCCCCGGTGGGTGACAGACTAAGGAAAGATAAATATTGAATTTCCGCAAAGCCCGATAGGGATACCGTTCGGGCTTTGTTCGTAATAAATCATTTTTATAATTTATCAAAATGAAATTCGTGTGTATATCTATGATATATTTATTATGACAATCATCTTGGGGTGATATTGTATAATTGGAAATGATTGCTGCTATGAATTTATTTTAAAAAATATAACTTCTGATTTTTCCTTTTATGCTTGTGATATCTGTCTCATTACTGGTTGAGAATCATGGCTATTGTTAGGTCAATGTTTACATTGCCTTGGTGATTAAATTTTTATGATGATCAGCTCTCCGCCATTTTGTGAGATAGACGAATATGGTTTTCCTCATTGGAACGGGTTGGATTTTTTCCGTTGGTATGCCCTGCCTACCAATTGGCGTTTTATGACTGGGAAATCATATCTTTGGTATTATAAAACGGCTTGGTTAATTCACCATAGAACTATTATAAAACAATGTGCTTATGAAGCAAGAGTCCCAGAATTACTCCTTGCAGGTGTTGCTGTCGCAGAAGTTGGCGGAACTCCAGAGAGATTTAAAGGTGTTGGTGTTCTGCAATTTAGACAGGTAATTGAAGAAGTATTGGGAAAGAGCAGCAATGAATGGTCGAATGCTACATCTGTCGGTTCAGTTGCTATCCAGATAGGCGTTGCAGCAAGAACAATAGGTATTCACCCAGATAAACTGACTCATTTTCAGCAATTCCGCTTGTCGCAGTGTTTGCTTGATAACCACTTTAATATTCGGGTTGTAGCATTCCATTTACGCGATCTTATTTTATATGACAATCCAGATTCTGATACTATGTACTTGACAGATGAACAAATAATATTGGCTGGTTCTAGATATAATCGTGGAACCATGAGAAATAAAAAGGATATTATCCAATCTATTAGTGAACAACCCGGTTTTCCGGATCGTGAGTATAGTGAATATGGTCGTCGAATTATAGAAAAGAAAGATGCAATACTTAAAATTATGCGAGGCGGCTAATGAGTTGGAAGTCTTTTACATTGAATTTCATCTGGGGCATAGTTAGCATTATATTGATAATTATGTTTTCAACTCAGGACAAGGAATGGTTTATTGACGGTAGGGGAATTAATAATGTCTGTGATGTCATGAATTATATTGAGGACGACGATGTTCGTTCTGTGGGCATAATCTTAACACTACCTCTGTTTATTCCTTTTATCTATGCGATCGTATGGAGAAGACAGCGCGGTATCTGGCAATATTCTATCATGGCGACTCTCCTGCTTTTTTGGTTATGGCGTTTTATCATTAGATATCAATTATGCTGGTAAATAAGACGCTGGGTAGTGTAAGCACACCTCACGTCTTATTGTGGCATGACTTACAAACTCCCCGCCGGGCGACTGCTTCTGCCCGCAGAACTTAAGGTTCTTCCCGTTTGCTTACCGCCGAGGCTCTCCAGACGCATCTGGAACGGTGGGAACGGCATATCGATACCGTGCTCGCGGAAGCCTGCCAGAATCAGCTGGTGGATTTCGTGGCGCAGCGGCATACGATGCCCCATCTCAGCGGCATAAATACGCAGTTCGAAGATTTGAATCCCTTGCTGCAGGTCAACCAGGAAGACTTCTGGCGCCGGGTTATCGATAACCAGTGAGCAGCGTTGTGCGGCAGTAAGCAGGATCTGCGTAACCTCCTCGCTGTTAGCCTCCGACGGTGCCGGGATGGTTAATACCACACGGGTGACCGAATCCGATAACGACCAGTTGATAAACTGCTCGGTGATAAAGGCTTTGTTGGGCACGATGATCTCTTTGCGGTCCCAGTCGCTGATGGTCGTGGCGCGGGTATTAATTTTCGTCACGCTACCGGTAAGATCGCGAATCGTCACTGTGTCGCCAATGCGGATTGGTTTTTCAAAGAGGATAATCAGGCCGGAAATAAAGTTGGCGAAGATCTCCTGCAAACCAAAGCCCAGACCGACACCGAGAGCCGCTACCAGCCATTGCAGTTTGGACCACTCAATACCGATCATTGAGAAGCCAACCAGACCGCCAATCAGCATCAGCAGGTACTTGGTGATGGTGGTGATGGCGTAACCGGTGCCGGGGGTTAAATCGAGATGTTGCAGCAGCGCCAGCTCCAGCAGCGCGGGCAGGTTGCGCACTAACTGGGTAGTGATGATAAACACCAGGATTGCGATAAGCACTGCACCCAGCGTTATCGGCTCTAAACTTTCCACACCCTGCACCGTGGAGGTGACATCCCACAACGAGATATTTTCCAGGAAGCCGAAAGCGGAATGAATTTCTGACCACAGCACAATGACCGAGAGCAGGGCGATAAGCATCAGGATAGAGCGCACCAGGCGCAGTGATTGCGCGCTGATAGCATCCAGATCCACTTCGCTTTCATCAACATCAATCGTGCCTTCAAGGCTGGTGGAATGCGCTGGTTCTTCTTCACCCCGTGCGCGCTGCGCCAGCATTTCGGCACGTCGATGCTTGGCGCGGTCAAACGCCAGCCGGCGGCGCTGGATCAGCATCCAGCGGCGGATAACGTGATACACCACCAGTAACAAGAACCAGATAGCTACGGACGTTTCCAGACGCGCCAGTAAAGCTTGCGACGTGGCGAGATAGCCCACTGCCGCAGCGAGAATGGCAATTAGCGGTGCGCCCATCAGCATATTCCACAGCATGCTGTTGACCATGTTATCGCTGTTGCCTTCTTTATCGAGGTACAGCGGTATTCCGGCGCGTTTCAGGCTCAGGGTCACGACCGCCAGCGCACCGCAAATCAGAATAAAGCACAGACGCCCCAGTGAGGCGGAGAATTCCCGGTCATTGAGATTATCAAACATAATCACCGCCATGATCAGCGGCACAATCAGCCCGATACTCATCAGGTAATAGTGCATGGCTTTCGCGACGCGGTTACGCGGCCAGCCAAAGTGGGCAATGAACAGACCGTTGGGGCGCGCAAAGGTGGCGCAAATCATTACTGCCCACAGCATGGGCACCGTGGCGGTAACGCCATCCCCGATAGCGACAGCTAATGGATAAGGCCAGGCTTCCTGCAATCCGTAACCGAGCGTTGCCCACAGCACCGGCAACGGAGAAGCGACGAGTATCGACCAGAACACCGTGCGTATCGTCAGCCAGAAGTGGTCCTGGGTGACTTTCCCGACCCGCGCAGATGAACGCTCCAGAAAACGGGTGAAGTGTTTGCGTGAAGAGAGGCTAAAGCCAACCAGCACCAATGCCGCGAAAAGCGGCAGCAGCGTTTCTTTGCTGGTCAGCATCATGATGCTGGCTTTGCCCAACTGATTAAACGTATCTAATGAGATCAGACGCCGCAGATCCTGGACGATGTCGACAGGCCAGGAGAGGGAGATGGGGCTAACGTCCGAGGTCCAGAAAAGATAGCGGTGCGTTGCTTCGTTGACCTCTTTTAGCGCATCTTCCAGTTGGCTGTTAGAGACTTTGAGCTTGGTCAGCTCAAGGATCAGCGTATCGCCACCCTGTAACAAAGAGTTCAGCAGCTCACGTTGGGTGCGTAACTGGGCGTTGAGAATGCTGCTCTGTTCAGCGGTCAGCGGTTGTCCATCGGCCTGATGAATCTGACGCAACTGCGGCTGTTTATTGAGGAGATCCTCATAGCGCATACGGTGCACGCGAAGCTGCGCCATTTCGGTATCCAACTGCTGAGGCTTGGGCATTTCCGGTAAACGGGATACCTGCGCGCGCAGCGCTTCTCCCAGCATATTTGAGACCCCAAGCCACTGAGACTGCTCTCGCAGCGTATTCAATGCCTGGCGCACCTGCAGCGTTTGGCTGGCGGCTTGACGCTGTTGCGAGGCTACCAGGTCCATACGTTGCGCCTGCTGGTTTAATGCCTGAGACAGTTCGCGGTTAACCTTGAACTGGTCGACAATACCTTCCGGCAGTCCCGCGCTGTTTTCCGCCAACAGTTCGGTGCTTTCCAGCGCTCGCTCTGCCTCACGCTGACGTTGACTGTTGAGCTGGTTGCGCAAAGCCTGCAGGTAAGTATCGAGCTGCTGGCTCTGTTTTTCCGCCAGCTCTGAGCGCATACGCGCCAGCTCCTGGCGGTTATTAGCGGAAAGCTGCGCCAGCTCCAGTTCATCGACCAGGGCTTTGAGTTTGGCGGATTCAGCCTGCATCGCCTGATTCTGCGCGGGATTAGAGTTGGCGGTACCAATACGTCGCTCAAGCTCATTTAGCTGGCGGCGGGCATCGGTTTGCTGTTGAGGAAGCTGGCTTAACGAGTCGGCGATTTCCCGGGCGCGATCCTGCTCCTGCTGGGCCTGACGACTCTTTTCCAACAGTTGGCTGCTGACCTGGAGGATCTCCTGGTTTAACGCATCGGTGGTGAGTCCGGTTGGCACATTGCGCGGTTCATCGCGCAGGTTGCTAAGCTGCGCACGTAATGTTGCGGACAGCTTGGGGAAGTTATCAATAACCTGCTGATATTGCTGGGCACGCTCGAGAGAACCTTTACGCTCCTCGAGGGAATTCAGCGCGGACTGGAGCGCCTCGACGGTTTCTGGCTGAGCAGGTTTCGCCGCTTTTGCCTGCTCCAGTTCCTGGGTGAGTTGTTTGGCATCGGGGGCCGTCGCAGCGTACGCCCCCAGGCTGAGGCACCAGGCCATCAGAAAAGTGATAATCAGGCGCACAGCAGCGATTCCTATGTTTAACTTTCGTCTTTTTTGTCGTCAACCAGCGGGCTGGCGTCGTGTTCTGCTTCGATCTCTTCTTTCGCAAGCGGGGCAGGTTCTGCCTCTGGCGTCACGAATGTCTCGGTCGAGATGGCCATTGGCTGGCCGATTTTGGTCACTGAAAGGTCCTGCAACTGCTCAACCAGGTTAACTTTGCCAGGCGCGAACAGGTTGATAACGGTGGAACCGAGCTTAAAGCGGCCCATTTCCTGACCTTTCAACAGCGCCACCGACCCTTCGCTTTCGCCTTCCGGCCAGGTCCAGCGTTTGATGACGCCTTCACGCGGTGGGGTAATGGTGCCAGCCCATGCGGTTTCAATACTGCCAACGATGGTCGCGCCGACCAGAATCTGCACCATCGGGCCAAATTCGGTATCAAACAGACAGATTACGCGTTCGTTGCGTGCAAACAGGTTTGGAACGTTTTGCGCAGTCAGGATATTTACAGAGAAGAGATCGCCTGGCACGTACATCATTTCACGCAGGATACCGTTACACGGCATATGTACACGGTGGTAATCGCGTGGAGATAAGTAAGTGGTCACAAACGTACCGTTGCGGAATTTGTCCGCCATCTGGTAGTTGCCGGCCAGCAGTGCTTCAAGAGTATAGCTGTGCCCTTTGGCCTGCAGCAGTTTGTCTTCTTCGATGTTTCCTAACTGGTTAATCACGCCGTCAGCAGGCATGACCAGTACGTTTGGATCGGTGTTAATCGGGCGAACGTCGTCGCGCAGTGGGCGAACAAAGAAGTCGTTAAAGGTGCGATAGCTGGCGGTGTCCGGTTTTTGCGCCTCTTTCATATCGACCTTGTAATATTTCACGAACAGATCGATAACCAGTTTAGTCAGCCATCCTGCTCGTTTGCTCGCACCCCAACCCGCCAGGCGAGTGAGCCATAGTTTCGGCAGAATGTATTGTAGCGAAAGCTTAAATGAGTTTAACAAGGTAGCCTCCAGGCCATAATTTGTTCCCGATCCGGCATACGGGCCGGATCCTGAAAAAAGGGGGACGATTCTAGCGATGCTTAGCTTAGTTGTCAGTTGTCTGTATCAGAAAAGTTTTTACGTGTTTTTACCTGCGCCATGCTTTCCAGGATGCGGTGATAATTTTCAAACCGAGTTTCGGCTATTGCCCCTTTTTCTACGGCCTCACGGATAGCGCAGCCTGGATCGGTATCATGCTTGCAGTCGCGGTATTTGCAGTGGCCCAGGTAGTCATGGAATTCGACAAAACCATGTGTGATTTGTTCCGGCTCCAGATGCCACAACCCGAACTCACGTACGCCAGGGGAGTCGATAACGTCGCCACCGTGCGGGAAATGATACAGGCGAGAGGCAGTGGTGGTGTGCTGTCCAAGGCCGGAGTTGTCGGAGACATCGTTGGTCAGGATCTCTTCCTGCAGACCGAGAAGATTATTGAGCAGGCTAGATTTACCAACGCCCGACTGACCGGCAAAAATGCTGATGCGATCGGTTAATGCTTCTTCAAGCGGTTTCAGACCGTCTTTCGTGCGGCTTGATACCATCAACACGCGATAGCCAATGTGGCGATAAATATCCATCTGTTCGTTAACAAAGGCCATGCCTTCGTCATCCAGCAGATCGATCTTATTCAAGACGATAATCGGTTCAACGTGTAGCGTTTCACAGGCTACCAGATACCGGTCGATAATATTGAGTGACAGCTCGGGTAAGATGGCTGAGACAATAACGATCTGGTTGATGTTGGCGGCAATGGGTTTTACCCCGTCGTAAAAGTCGGGGCGTGTCAGTACCGAGGTACGCTCGTGTACCGCCTCAACGATGCCTTTGACATTCACGCCTTCTGCTGCTGCTTTTCCCGGGCGCCAGACAACGCGATCGCCGGTCACCAGCGAGCGAATTGTACGGCGGATGTTGCAGCGGTGAATCTCACCGTCAGCAGATTCCACGTCGGCATGCATGCCAAAACGGCTGATAACGATGCCTTCAGCGGTTTCGCCAAACAGGTTGTCGTCGTAGTCTGGCTTCTCCGTGGACGTTTTCAGACGACGCTGGTGATTGGCGTTCACACGGCGCTGTTGGCCTTTGGAGAGTTTATTCTTACTCAATCGGACTGACTCCTGGTCGCCCATAATGGGCAAAACATTTATGATACACGCAATTTTAGATGAATATAGTCACACTGAATGTGACGCTGAAGGGTGGAAAATAGCATGAGTGCCAATGAAAACAACCTGATTTGGATCGATCTGGAGATGACAGGTCTGGATCCCGAGCGCGATCGCATAATTGAGATAGCCACGCTGGTGACGGATGCCAACCTGAATATTCTGGCTGAAGGACCGACAATTGCGGTGCACCAGTCCGACGAACAGCTGGCATTAATGGATGACTGGAACGTACGTACGCATACCGGTAGTGGGCTAGTGGATCGCGTGAAGGCGAGCACCATGGGGGATCGTGAAGCTGAACTGGCTACGCTGGCTTTTTTGAAAGAGTGGGTTCCAGAAGGGAAATCACCTATCTGCGGCAACAGCATCGGTCAGGATCGTCGTTTCCTGTTTAAATACATGCCGGAGCTGGAGGCATATTTCCATTATCGCTATCTTGACGTCAGTACGCTGAAAGAGCTGGCGCGTCGTTGGAAGCCGGAAATCCTTGCTGGCTTCACCAAGCAGGGAACGCATCAGGCGATGGACGATATTCGTGAATCTGTTGCTGAGCTTGCTTACTATCGCGAACATTTTATTAAGCTTTGATTTTGTGGATGGCCGGGCGGCGCTGTGGCTTACCCGGCCTACGAATATCGTTCCTGTGCGCTTGCACTGAGGCTGGATTGTCGCTAAATTAGACGACTTGCCGATAAATTCAGCACTTAAACAGAAAAACGAAAAAATCGCTTTTAGGGGGGTTGCAGCTAAACGGATTTCTCGTATAATGCGCCTCCCGTAACGACAGAGAATTACACGTTACGGCAGCAGCAAAAGCAGTACAAATTTGCGGGAATAGCTCAGTTGGTAGAGCACGACCTTGCCAAGGTCGGGGTCGCGAGTTCGAGTCTCGTTTCCCGCTCCAAAATTTGAAAGTGCTTGTAAAGCACAGACCACCAATCGCAGAATTTCGAATTGCGACAAGGCGGCAACTGAATGAGTCCTTAGAAGCTTACTAAAGTAAGTGACTTAGGCGAATGAAGGCAGCCAACGCAGTAGCGGTTCGAAAGACGAAGATT
>NZ_SZWS01000064.1:112858-154077 GCF_005281245.1 Citrobacter sp. wls826 | reverse complement strand
CGACCTTGCCAAGGTCGGGGTCGCGAGTTCGAGTCTCGTTTCCCGCTCCAAATTCTTACACCAATAAAAATATCCACAGCGAATAAATACGTTGGGGACGTTTTGTTTCGTCATTGACATACTCTTGTAAACAGACTTATCCACAGGTTCGGGTATTATTCCTGGAATGCAAAAAACTTAGTCGGGTGAATAGTATCATTTTAACTCTTTGAAAATATTGAATTAATTATCATTTCAAATTGTTAATACGATCACTTGACGATTTTTTCCCTCTTGAATATCAATGTGTTTTTATTTTTATACACAAGCTGTGGATGACTTAAGCGTCACGCGGCAGACCCTTTTCAATGACCCTGACCAAACGTTGTTTCTTCGGTAACTGCACTTCAACTACGCAGGCATTTCGCTTCTCGATTTGCTGAGCAACCGCCCACTCTATGTGTTCGTCGAGAAGTGGGTGCTCACCTCTGCGACTTTCCAGCGCGTGAATAACGGCTTCATCCCATGGGGCATTACCCAGCGCAACGGCGATATTTCGCAGCCAGCGCAGGTGACCAATACGACGAATAGCAGACCCCTCCGTGACTTTTAAAAACCACGCTTCGCTCCAGCTAAACAGCTCTATTAACTCCGGAGCATGAAGCTGTTTGCGTGTGTTGAAGTCATCCTCTGTCGTCAACTGAGAGTAACGGTTCCACGGGCAAATGAGTTGGCAATCATCGCAGCCGTAAATTCGATTCCCCAACAGAGGACGAAATTCTTCCGGGATCGGGCCTTCCAGTTCGATAGTGAGATAAGAGATACAGCGGCGCGCATCTACCGTGTAGGGTTCAACGATGGCCCCGGTGGGACAGATGGTCATACAGGCGACGCATTTCCCGCATCCTTCTTCTACTGGGTTGTCGACCGGCAGGGGCAAATCGATCAGTAATTCCCCGAGAAAGAAAAATGAACCGGCTGCGCGATTGAGGATAAGTGAGTGCTTACCTGTCCAGCCAAGCCCGGCTTTTTCCGCTAATGGACGCTCAAGAATGGGCGCAGAATCGACAAAAGGTCTAAAATTCAGCGAAACGCAGTGCTGTTGAATCCTCTCTCCCAGCTTTTTTAAGCGGTTACGCAGCAGTTTATGGTAGTCGCGCCCAAGCGCGTAACGGCTGACGTAACCCAGAGTGGGGTTTTTCAACGTGCTGGCAAAGGCCGCATTGGCAGGAAGATAGTTCATACGTACGCTGATGACACGTAACGTACCGGGTAATAATTCGTGAGGTCGGGCGCGCATCATGCCGTGACGGGCCATCCAGTCCATCTCGCCGTGATAGTGTTTATCCAGCCAGGCCTGCAGTTTGGGCTCCGCTTCGCTGAGGTCGGTGTCGGCAATACCGACCTGCTGAAAGCCAAGCTCCAGCCCCCACTGCTTAATATTTTGCGCTAACTGATTGAGATCGAGGGGCTCTGACATGACGGACCATACAATGAAGAAAAACCCCGCAAGTATACCACACTCCATTTGGCACGCCGATGACATCAGGCGGATGGAGCGAGAGGCGGCAGACAGTTTAGGACTGACGTTGTACGAGCTGATGCAACGGGCGGGAGAGGCGGCGTTTCAGGTCACCCGCAAGACATATCCAAACGCTCAGCACTGGCTGGTGCTATGTGGTCATGGCAACAACGGTGGTGATGGTTACGTGGTGGCAAGGCTTGCCAAAGCTCAGGGTCTTGATATTACGTTGCTGGCACAGGAGAGTGATAAAGCGTTCCCCGAGGAAGCACAGCAGGCGCGCGACGCCTGGCTTAACGCCGGTGGCGTCATTCATGCTGCGGATATCAATTGGCCAGATCGCGTGGACGTCATTATTGATGCGCTGTCAGGCACAGGCTTAAAACACGCGCCGCGTGAGCCTCTCTCGGCATTGATCGAACGTGCCAATCACCATCCTGCCCCTGTCGTGGCGATAGACATTCCATCCGGCTTGCTGGCGCAGACGGGCGCGGCGCCGGGCGCGGTTATCAATGCTGCGCACACCGTGACCTTTATTGCGTTAAAGCCTGGTCTGCTAACCGGTAAAGCGCGCGATGTCACCGGACGCCTGCATGTTAACGCACTCGGACTGGACGACTGGCTGGCGGGGCAGAACGCGCCGCTGCAACGGTTTGATGCTCAACAGCTTGTAAACTGGTTAACGCCGCGTCGACCCACCTCGCACAAAGGCTCCCACGGTCGGCTGGTGATCATCGGTGGTGACCACGGCACGGCTGGCGCAATACGCATGGCCGGTGAAGCGGCGCTGCGTGCAGGAGCCGGGTTGGTCAAAGTGCTGACCCGAAGTGAAAATATTGCGCCTATTCTGACTGCCAGACCGGAACTGATGGTCGATGCGCTGACGCCGCAGACTCTGGAAGAGAGCCTGGCGTGGGCGGATGTTGTGGTGATAGGACCAGGGCTTGGTCAGCAGGAGTGGGGTAAAAAAGCGCTGCAAAAGGTAGAGAATTTTCGCAAACCGATGCTCTGGGATGCGGATGCGCTGAACCTGCTGGCAATCAACCCCGATAAACGTCACAATCGCGTGATCACGCCGCATCCTGGTGAAGCCGCGCGACTTCTGGGCTGTTCCATTGCAGAAATTGAAGACGATCGATTACTTTGTGCACAACGTCTGGTAAAACGGTACGGAGGCGTCGTCGTGCTGAAAGGCGCGGGTACGGTTGTTGCTGCCGAACAGGCCGAATTGGGTATTATTGATACCGGCAATGCTGGAATGGCCAGCGGCGGAATGGGTGATGTGCTTTCCGGTATTATTGGCGCATTGCTCGGACAGAAGCTTACCCCGTATGATGCGGCATGTGCGGGATGTGTCGCGCACGGTGCGGCGGCGGATGTGCTGGCGGCGCGTTTTGGTACGCGCGGCATGCTGGCGACAGATCTCTTTACCACGCTACAGCGTATTGTTAACCCTGATGTGATTGACGTTTATCATGATGAATCGAGTAATTCCACTACCTGATGAGCAGGCGACTTTAGACCTGGGACTGCGGGTAGCCAAAGCCTGTGATGGCGCGACGGTAATTTATTTGTACGGCGACCTGGGGGCGGGTAAAACCACTTTCAGCCGGGGATTCCTGCAGGCGTTAGGTCACAAAGGAAATGTAAAAAGCCCCACCTATACGCTGGTTGAACCCTATTCGCTCGATAATTTGATGGTATATCACTTCGATCTGTACCGACTTGCGGACCCAGAGGAGCTGGAATTTATGGGGATCCGCGATTATTTTGCCAATGACGCCATCTGCCTGGTGGAATGGCCGCAACAAGGTAAAGGTGTACTGCCAGACCCGGACGTCGAAATACACATTGAATATCAGGCGCAAGGTCGAGAGGCGCGCATAAGCGCAGTCTCCTCATCGGGTGATTTATTGCTGGCGCGTTTAGCCGATTAACCTTAAGGGTGGCGGGATGATTTATCGCATCAGAAACTGGCTGATGGCAACACTGGTCCTGCTGTGCGCGCAGGCAGGGGCCGCCAGCCTCTCCGATCTTCAGGTGTCCAATGGCGATCAACAAGCGCGGATTACGCTGAGCTTTATTGGCGATCCTGAATACGCAGTTTCGCAGGACGGGAAACGAACCGTCGCGTTGGATATTAAACAAACCGGTGTGATTCAGGGGTTACCGCTGCTGTTTAGCGGCAATAATCTGGTGAAATCTATCCGTTCCGGCACGCCAAAAGATGCGCAGTCTCTGCGCCTGGTTGTGGATTTAACCGAGAACGGCAAAGCCGAAGCCGTAAAACGCCAGAACGGCGGCAATTATACCGTCGTGTTTACCATCAAAGCTGATGCGCCTCCGCCGCCTCCACCACCTCCAGTGGTTGCGAAGCGTGTTGAAGCGCCGGTTATCGCCCCGCGCCCTGCCGAGCCTGCGCGTAATCCGTTTAAAGCGGAAAACGATCGCACCACGATGGTAACCAACAGTAATACCTCCACACGACCTGCGGCGCGCGCCAGTACCAGTAACGGCGAAAAAGTAGTTATCGCCATTGATGCCGGACACGGCGGGCAGGATCCTGGCGCTATTGGTCCCGGTGGCACACGTGAGAAAAACGTCACGATTGCCGTGGCGCGCAAACTGCGCAGTTTGCTCAATGATGACCCGATGTTTAAAGGCGTACTCACCCGTGATGGCGATTACTTTATCTCGGTGATGGGGCGTTCAGACGTTGCGCGTAAACAAAACGCCAACTTCCTGGTCTCTATTCATGCAGATGCCGCACCAAACCGGGATGCCACTGGTGCTTCCGTCTGGGTACTGTCAAACCGTCGGGCAAACAGTGAAATGGCCGGCTGGCTGGAACAGCACGAAAAGCAATCGGAACTGTTGGGTGGGGCGGGCGATGTGCTGGCAAACAGCCAGTCCGATCCTTATCTCAGCCAGGCCGTGTTGGATCTGCAGTTCGGTCATTCGCAACGCGTTGGGTATGATGTAGCGACCAGCATGATCGGCCAGTTAGAACGTATTGGCTCGATGCATAAGCGTCGTCCGGAACACGCCAGCCTTGGGGTATTACGTTCGCCTGATATCCCGTCAGTGCTGGTTGAAACCGGCTTTATCAGTAACAACAGCGAAGAGCGTCTGTTGGCGAGTGATGACTACCAGCAGCAGCTGGCCGAGGCAATTTACAAAGGATTGCGTAACTATTTCCAGGCGCACCCGATGCAAACCGGGCCTCAGGGCACACAGGCGCAAACCGCCAGTGCGGTATCGCCTGGTAACACGTTAACAAATTAAGGATTAGCCATGCCGATTCAGGTTCTACCGCCACAGCTGGCGAACCAGATTGCCGCAGGCGAGGTGGTAGAACGGCCTGCGTCAGTGGTGAAGGAGCTGGTGGAAAACAGTATCGATGCCGGTGCGACGCGCATTGATATTGATATTGAGCGCGGCGGCGCGAAGCTTATCCGTATTCGTGACAACGGCTGCGGGATTAAAAAAGACGAGCTGGCGCTGGCGCTGGCGCGTCATGCCACCAGTAAAATTTCCTCGCTTGACGATCTCGAAGCCATCGTGAGCCTCGGGTTTCGCGGCGAAGCGCTGGCCAGTATCAGCTCCGTTTCTCGTTTAACCCTGACGTCGCGTACGCAAGAACAACCTGAAGCCTGGCAAGCCTATGCCGAAGGGCGCGACATGGATGTGACGGTTAAACCCGCTGCGCATCCGGTGGGAACCACGCTGGAGGTGTTAGATCTGTTCTACAACACTCCGGCGCGGCGCAAGTTTATGCGCACCGAGAAAACTGAATTTAATCATATCGACGAAATAATCCGCCGCATTGCGCTGGCACGTTTTGATGTGACGATTAATTTGTCGCACAACGGCAAAGTGGTGCGTCAGTACCGGGCAGTGGCTGCGGATGGGCAGCAAGAGCGCCGACTGGGCGCGATTTGCGGCACGCCGTTTCTGGAACATGCGCTGGCGATTGAATGGCAGCATGGCGATTTAACGCTGCGCGGCTGGGTGGCCGATCCTAACCACACAACGGCGGCGCTGGCGGAAATCCAGTACTGCTATGTGAATGGCCGGATGATGCGCGACCGGTTGATCAACCATGCTATCCGCCAGGCCTGTGAAGATAAGCTGGGAGCCGATCAGCAGCCCGCTTTTGTGCTGTATCTGGAAATCGACCCGCATCAGGTGGATGTTAACGTACATCCCGCCAAACATGAGGTCCGTTTTCATCAGTCCCGCCTGGTGCATGATTTTATTTACCAGGGCGTGTTGAGCGTCCTGCAACAGCAGCTTGAAACGCCGCTGCCGTTGGCTGATGACGACGAGCCCGCCCCAAGGCACATCCCGGAAAACCGCGTTGCGGCCGGGCGTAACCATTTTGCCGAACCGGCCCCGGCGCGTGAACCTGCGACGCCGCGTTACTCAGCATCTGCTGGCGCTGGCAGTAGTGGTGGCCGTCAGACGGGGGCCAGCTGGCCTCATGCCCAACCTGGATATCAAAAGCAGCAGGGTGAGATTTATCAGCAACTGCTACAGACGCCGGTTCCGCCGCGTAAAACGCCGGTTTCTGAAACGCCATCAGCACCTCTGACCGGCAACAGTCAGGGCTTTGGGCGGGTGCTAACCATTGTCGGTACGGACTGCGCATTACTCGAATGCGATGGTCACATTCGGTTGCTGGCATTGCCGGTGGCGGAACGTTGGCTACGTCAGGCGCAGTTAACGCCGGACCAGGGCGTCGTTTGCGCTCAGCCGTTACTGATCCCTTTACGTCTAAAAGTGACCGCTGATGAAAAAGCGGCGCTGCAAAAAGGGCAGAGCCAACTGGCTGAGTTGGGTATTGAATTTCAACTGGATGCACAGCATGTGACCATCCGGGCGGTGCCTTTACCCTTACGCCAACAAAATTTACAAATCTTGATTCCTGAACTGATAGGCTACCTGGCGCAGCAGTCCGAATTCGAACCGGGCAATATTGCACAGTGGATTGCACGTAATCTGATTAGCGAGCATCCGCAGTGGAGCATGGCTCAGGCGATTACGCTGTTAGCGGATGTTGAGCGGCTTTGCCCACAACTCGTGAAGGCGCCGCCGGGTGGTTTGTTACAACCTGTTGATTTACATTCGGTAATGAATGCCCTGAAACATGAGTGATACCCGTAAGGCGAGCCTGCCAAAGGCGATTTTTTTGATGGGGCCGACGGCCTCCGGTAAAACGGCACTGGCAATTGAATTGCGTAAAGTTTTGCCTGTAGAGTTGATAAGCGTTGATTCCGCCCTTATTTACAAGGGGATGGATATCGGTACAGCCAAGCCTGATGCAGATGAATTACAGGCCGCGCCGCACCGGTTGCTGGATATCCGCGATCCGTCCCAGGCGTACTCTGCTGCGGATTTTCGCCGCGATGCGTTAGCCGAGATGGCTGATATCACCGCCGCGGGGCGTATTCCGCTGCTGGTGGGCGGCACAATGTTATATTTCAAAGCCTTGCTTGAAGGGCTGTCGCCGTTACCGTCGGCAGATCCGGAAGTCAGGGCCAGAATTGAGCAGCAGGCGGCAGAGCATGGGTGGGACGCGTTACACCGACAGCTTCAGGAAATAGATCCGGTGGCTGCGGCGCGTATTCATCCAAATGATCCGCAAAGACTTTCCCGGGCACTGGAAGTTTTTTTCATTTCGGGTAAAACTTTAACGGAGCTGACGCAAACGTCAGGAGATGCTTTGCCGTATCAGGTGCATCAGTTTGCTATCGCCCCGGCGAGCCGTGAACTGCTCCATCAGCGAATTGAGCAGCGTTTTCATCAGATGTTGGCTTCAGGTTTTGAAGCAGAAGTCCGGGCGCTATTTGCCCGTGGAGATTTGCATACGGATTTGCCTTCCATTCGTTGTGTAGGGTATCGCCAGATGTGGTCATACATTGAAGGCGAAATTTCATACGATGAAATGGTTTATAGAGGTGTTTGCGCCACGAGGCAGTTGGCGAAGCGACAGGTAACCTGGTTGCGTGGTTGGGAAGGGGTGCACTGGCTTGACAGTGAAAAGCCTGACCAGGCGCGAAACGAAGTATTACAGGTTGTTGGTGCTATCGCGAACTGAATGTGTACAATTGAAACGTATCGTGCGCAATTTTTCAGAATCGAAAGGTTCAAAGTACAAATAAGCATATAAGGAAAAGAGAGAATGGCTAAGGGGCAATCTTTACAAGATCCGTTCCTGAACGCACTGCGTCGGGAACGTGTTCCAGTTTCTATTTATTTGGTGAATGGTATTAAGCTGCAAGGTCAAATCGAGTCTTTTGATCAGTTCGTGATCCTGTTGAAAAACACGGTCAGCCAGATGGTTTATAAGCACGCGATTTCTACTGTTGTCCCGTCTCGCCCGGTTTCTCATCACAGCAATAATGCCACCGGCGGTACTGGCAGCAACTACCATCACGGTAGCAACGCGCAAGGTTCATCTGCGCAACAGGACAGCGAAGAAACCGAATAAGGTTGTTAGCTGTTTTACACACGGGGAGCCAGCGATCCTGCGTTCCCCGTTGATATATATTAAGGGGTTGACGCTTGTTTGACCGTTATGATGCCGGTGAGCAGGCGGTACTGGTACACATCTATTTTTCGCAAGACAAAGATATGGAAGACCTCCAGGAGTTTGAATCTCTGGTTTCTTCCGCCGGTGTCGAAGCAATGCAGGTGATTACCGGGAGCCGTAAAGCACCGCACCCGAAGTATTTTGTTGGTGAAGGTAAGGCAATCGAAATTGCGGAAGCCGTAAAAGCGACTGGCGCTGCGGTGGTGATTTTTGATCATGCTCTAAGCCCCGCCCAGGAACGTAACCTGGAACAGTTGTGCCAGTGTCTTGTTATCGACAGGACAGGTCTTATTTTAGATATTTTTGCCCAGCGTGCGCGCACCCATGAGGGTAAGTTGCAGGTTGAGCTGGCGCAGTTGCGCCATATGGCTACTCGTCTGGTCCGTGGCTGGACCCACCTTGAAAGGCAAAAGGGCGGGATTGGTTTGCGCGGTCCGGGTGAAACCCAGCTCGAAACCGACCGTCGTTTGCTGCGTAATCGCATTTTGCAAATACAGTCGCGCCTGGAAAAAGTTGAAAAGCAACGTGAGCAGGGGCGACAGTCGCGCAAGAAAGCGGATGTCCCAACCGTATCACTGGTGGGATATACCAACGCCGGAAAATCCACCCTGTTCAACCAGATCACCGAAGCCCGGGTTTACGCAGCGGATCAGCTGTTTGCAACCCTGGACCCAACGCTGCGCCGTATAGACGTAGCGGACGTCGGTGAAACCGTGCTGGCGGATACCGTAGGGTTTATCCGTCATTTGCCGCACGACCTGGTGGCGGCGTTTAAAGCCACCCTGCAGGAAACGCGTCAGGCGACATTGCTGCTGCATGTTATTGATGCTGCAGATTTTCGTGTGCAGGAAAACATCGAGGCCGTCGACACGGTGCTCGAAGAGATCGATGCGCATGAGATCCCGACTCTGCTGGTGATGAATAAAATCGATATGCTGGATGATTTTGAACCACGTATCGACAGAGATGAAGAGAATAAACCCATTCGCGTTTGGGTTTCAGCGCAAACGGGAATAGGTATACCACAGCTTTTTCAGGCTTTGACTGAGCGACTTTCCGGTGAGGTGGCGCAGCACACGTTGCGTTTGCCGCCGCAGGAAGGGCGTCTGAGAAGCCGGTTTTACCAACTTCAGGCAATAGAAAGAGAGTGGATGGAGGAGGACGGCAGCGTGGGTCTGCAGGTTCGTATGCCGATCGTAGACTGGCGTCGCCTCTGTAAACAAGAACCGGCACTGGAAGACTATATTGTCTGACCTGACGGATATGGCCTGAAGATTTTTTCGCCTCTATACCTTGTGGGTTTTGTGCAGCATGAAGGTGGCAAGTCCTGAAATCTTCAGGAGCATAGTCAACTATGTGACTGAGATTAAGGGGCGTAGCCAACGCATCGGCAGCGCAAAATACGCAGGTATAGCATCGCATAACAAATATGGAGCACAAAAATGGCGTGGAATCAGCCCGGTAATAACGGACAAGACCGCGACCCGTGGGGAAGCAGCAAACCTGGCGGCAACCCTGAGGGAAATGGAAACAAAGGTGGTCGCGATCAGGGACCTCCCGATCTGGATGATATCTTCCGCAAACTGAGTAAAAAGCTCGGTGGTCTGGGTGGCGGTAAAGGTGCTGGTTCTGGCGGCGGTAGCTCATCGCAAGGCCCGCGTCCGCAATTGGGTGGTCGAGTCTTTACTATCGCAGCGGCAGCTATCGTCATTATCTGGGCGGCCAGCGGTTTCTACACCATTAAAGAAGCGGAACGCGGCGTGGTGACACGCTTCGGTAAATTCAGCCATTTGGTTGAACCGGGTCTGAACTGGAAACCGACCTTTGTCGACGAAGTGACCCCGGTCAACGTGGAAGCCGTGCGTGAACTTGCCGCATCCGGCGTGATGCTGACCTCTGACGAAAACGTCGTACGCGTTGAAATGAACGTGCAGTACCGCGTGACCGATCCGCAGCGTTACCTGTTTAGCGTAACCAGCGCGGATGACAGTCTGCGTCAGGCAACCGACAGCGCCCTGCGTGGGGTTATCGGTAAATACACCATGGACCGTATCCTGACCGAAGGGCGTACCGTTATTCGTAGCGATACCCAGCGTGAACTGGAAGAAACGATCCGTCCGTACAACATGGGTATCACCCTGCTGGACGTCAACTTCCAGGCAGCACGTCCGCCGGAAGAAGTAAAAGCCGCGTTTGACGATGCCATTGCAGCACGTGAAAACGAGCAGCAGTACATCCGTGAAGCAGAAGCGTACACCAACGAAGTTCAGCCACGTGCTAACGGTCAGGCGCAGCGTATTCTGGAAGAAGCGCGTGCTTACAAAACGCGAACCATCCTGGAAGCACAGGGTGAAGTGGCTCGTTTCGCAAAAATTCTGCCGGAATATAAAGCCGCACCGCAAATTACTCGCGAGCGTCTGTATATCGAAACCATGGAAAAAGTGCTGAGCAATACCCGCAAAGTCCTGGTTAACGATAAGGGCAGCAATCTGATGGTTCTGCCGCTGGATCAAATGCTGAAAGGCGGTAGTGCGCCAGCAGCAAAGAGTGACAGCAGTTCAAACCTGCTGCGTCTGCCGCCAGCAACGACGTCCGGCACTGGAGCAAGCAATACCTCGTCCACCAGTCAGGGCGATATTATGGACCAACGCCGCGCGAACGCGCAGCGTAACGACTACCAGCGTCAGGGGGAATAACGATGCGTAAGTCAGTTATTGCGATTATCATCATCGTTCTGGTAGTTCTGTTCATGTCTGTCTTTGTGGTCAAAGAAGGCGAGCGCGGGATTACTCTGCGCTTTGGTAAAGTTCTGCGTGACGATGAAAACAAGCCGCTGGTTGTTGCACCAGGCCTGCACTTCAAGATTCCGTTTATTGAATCTGTGAAGATGCTGGATGCGCGTATTCAGACCATGGACAACCAGGCCGATCGCTTTGTTACCAAAGAGAAGAAAGACCTGATCGTTGACTCCTACATTAAGTGGCGCATCAGTGACTTTAGCCGTTACTACCTGGCAACGGGCGGTGGCGATGTTTCTCAGGCAGAAGTCCTGCTGAAACGTAAGTTCTCTGACCGTCTGCGTTCTGAAATTGGTCGTCTGGACGTGAAAGACATCGTTACCGATTCCCGCGGTCGTCTGACGCTGGAAGTTCGTGATGCGCTGAACTCCGGTTCTGCTGGCACGGAAGATGAAGTCGCGACTCCGGCGGCAGATAGCGCGATTGCCGAAGCGGCTGAGCGTGTTCAGGCTGAAACAAACGGTAAAGTACCGGTCATCAACCCGAACAGTATGGCGGCATTGGGCATCGAAGTGGTTGACGTGCGTATCAAGCAAATCAACCTGCCTGCTGAAGTGTCTGAGGCTATCTACAACCGTATGCGCGCTGAGCGTGAAGCGGTAGCACGTCGCCATCGTTCACAAGGTCAGGAAGAAGCGGAAAAACTGCGTGCCACGGCGGATTATGAAGTGACCAAAACGCTGGCAGAATCTGAGCGTCAGGGCCGCATCATGCGCGGTGAAGGCGATGCAGAAGCCGCTAAACTGTTTGCCGATGCGTTCAGCCAGGATCCTGACTTCTACGCCTTCATCCGTAGCCTGCGAGCTTACGAGAAGAGCTTCGAAGGCAACCAGGACGTGATGGTCATGAGCCCGGACAGCGATTTCTTCCGCTACATGAAGACACCGAGCACTACGACACGCTAATAAAGTTCCAGCGGTTTTAAACCAGCAAAACCACCGGCATCCCCATGGATGCGGTGGTTTTCTTTTTATAAAAGGACGATGGATGAATTCAACAATTTTGCTGGCGCTCGCGCTGGTTTTGGTGCTGGAAGGCCCGGGCCCTATGCTTTATCCCCGTGCGTGGAAGAAAATAATTTCCGCAATGGCACAACTTCCCGAAAATACTTTGCGTCGTTTTGGTGGAGGTCTTGTGGTTGCGGGCGTTGTGGTCTACTACATGTTGAGGAAAACGATTGGCTGATCAATAAGTAGCCTATTTTGCGGATTTTCGCATGCAAAAAGTGCTGTATATCTGAAAAAGCGGTGGTAGAATCCATTTTTAAGCAAACGGTGATTTTGAAAAATGGGTAACAACGTCGTCGTACTGGGCACCCAATGGGGTGACGAAGGTAAAGGGAAGATCGTCGATCTTCTGACTGAACGGGCTAAATATGTTGTGCGCTACCAGGGTGGTCACAACGCAGGCCATACTCTCGTAATCAACGGTGAAAAAACCGTCCTCCATCTTATTCCATCAGGTATTCTTCGCGAGAATGTCATCAGCATCATCGGTAACGGTGTTGTACTGTCTCCGTCCGCGCTGATGAAAGAAATGAAAGGACTGGAAGATCGTGGCATCCCGGTTCGCGAGCGCCTGCTGTTGTCTGAAGCTTGTCCGCTGATCCTTGATTATCACGTTGCGTTGGATAATGCTCGTGAGAAAGCGCGTGGCGAGAAAGCGATCGGTACTACCGGTCGTGGCATCGGTCCGGCTTATGAAGACAAAGTAGCTCGTCGCGGTCTGCGCGTTGGCGATCTGTTTGATAAAGCAACCTTCGCTGAAAAACTGAAAGAAGTGATGGAATATCACAACTTCCAGTTGGTGAATTTCTATAAAGTTGAAGCAGTTGACTACCAGAAAGTGCTGGATGATGTGATGGCGATTGCCGACATCCTGACCTCTATGGTTGTTGATGTTTCCGATCTGCTGGACCAGGCGCGTAAGCGTGGCGATTTCGTCATGTTCGAAGGCGCACAGGGTACCCTGCTGGATATCGACCACGGTACCTATCCGTACGTAACGTCTTCCAACACCACCGCAGGTGGCGTGGCGACTGGCTCCGGCCTGGGTCCACGGTATGTGGATTACGTTCTGGGTATCATCAAAGCTTACTCTACACGTGTAGGCGCGGGTCCGTTCCCGACTGAGCTGTTTGATGACGTTGGCGAGTTCCTGTGCAAACAAGGTAACGAGTATGGCGCGACCACCGGTCGTCGTCGTCGCACCGGTTGGCTGGACTCCGTTGCTGTACGCCGTGCAGTACAGATTAACTCCCTGTCTGGCTTCTGCCTGACCAAACTGGACGTACTGGACGGTTTGAAAGAGGTGAAAATCTGTGTCGCTTATCGTATGCCGGATGGCCGTGAAGTAACGACTACCCCGCTGGCTGCAGACGACTGGAAAGGTATCGAGCCGATCTACGAAACCATGCCGGGCTGGTCTGAATCCACCTTCGGTGTGAAGGAACGTAGCGGTCTGCCGCAGGCAGCACTGAACTACATCAAGCGTATTGAAGAACTGACCGGTGTGCCGATTGATATTATCTCAACTGGCCCAGACCGTACTGAAACCATGATCCTGCGCGACCCGTTCGACGCATAATTCTGGTTATAGCGTGGCGTCGAATGGCGCTGCGCTTGCACTATCTTAGGCCGGATGAGGCGCTTTGCATCATAATCCGGCTTAAAATCACGTAAGTTCCTCGCTTTTTTCCTTCCTGAACTGAAATAAATTAGCGACCTGGCTGGTGGCTGGTTTATCATCAATGTAATTAATACCACCAGGTTTATCCGTTTTATCCCTTTTCCTGAGGTTGATGTGCAGTTAACAAGTTTCACCGATTACGGATTACGTGCGCTAATCTACATGGCGTCACTTCCCGAAGGACGTATGACCAGTATTTCTGAGGTGACAGAAGTCTACGGCGTGTCCCGTAATCATATGGTCAAAATAATCAATCAACTTAGCCGTGCGGGCTTCGTTACTGCTATTCGAGGAAAAAATGGCGGTATCCGCCTGGGTAAACCAGCTAAGGATATTGGTATTGGTGATGTGGTTCGCGAGCTGGAACCACTATCGTTGGTCAATTGTAGCAGCGAGTTTTGCCACATTACCCCAGCCTGTCGACTTAAACAGGCGCTTTCTAAGGCAGTGCAAAGTTTTCTCACGGAACTGGACAACTACACACTTGCTGATTTGGTTGAAGAGAATCAACCGCTTTATAAATTATTGCTGGTGGAGTGACGAAAATCTTCATCAGAGCTGACAATGGAGGAACCTCGATGTCACAAGATCCTTTCCAGGAACGCGAAGCAGAAAAATACGCGAATCCTATCCCGAGCCGGGAATTTATCCTCGAACATTTAACTAAACGTGAAAAACCGGCCAACCGCGATGAGCTGGCTGCTGAACTCAACATTGAAGGTGAAGAGCAGCAAGAAGCGCTGCGTCGCCGCCTGCGCGCCATGGAGCGTGACGGGCAACTGGTCTTCACTCGTCGTCAGTGCTATGCGCTGCCGGAGCGTCTTGACCTGCTGAAAGGTACCGTTATTGGCCACCGTGATGGCTACGGCTTTCTGCGCGTTGAAGGCCGCAAAGATGACCTGTACCTGTCCAGCGAGCAGATGAAAACCTGTATTCATGGCGATCAGGTGTTGGCACAGCCGCTGGGCGCGGACCGTAAAGGTCGTCGCGAAGCGCGTATTGTGCGCGTACTGGTGCCGAAAACCAGCCAGATTGTCGGTCGCTACTTCACCGACGCTGGCGTTGGGTTTGTCGTCCCTGACGACAGCCGCCTGAGCTTTGATATCCTGATCCCGCCGGAAGAGGTGATGGGTGCTCGTATGGGTTTTGTGGTCGTGGTTGAGCTGACCCAGCGTCCGACGCGTCGCACTAAAGCGGTGGGTAAAATTGTTGAAGTCCTGGGCGACAACATGGGAACCAGCATGGCCGTTGATATGGCACTGCGTACTCATGAAATCCCGTATATCTGGCCTCAGGCGGTCGAAAAACAGGTCGCCGGACTGAAAGAAGAAGTGCCGGAAGAAGCGAAAGCCGGACGTGTCGATCTGCGCTCCCTGCCGCTGGTCACTATCGATGGTGAAGATGCGCGTGACTTCGATGATGCGGTTTACTGCGAGAAGAAGCGCGGCGGCGGCTGGCGTTTATGGGTGGCGATTGCTGACGTAAGCTATTACGTTCGCCCGCCGACTCCGCTGGACCAGGAAGCGCGCAGCCGTGGCACATCCGTCTACTTTCCATCGCAGGTTGTTCCGATGCTACCGGAAGTGCTGTCTAACGGATTGTGTTCGCTCAACCCGCAGGTGGACAGGCTGTGTATGGTCTGTGAAATGACCATTTCTTCGAAAGGCCGCTTAACAGGCTTTAAATTCTACGAAGCGGTTATGAGCTCCCATGCGCGTCTGACCTACACCAAGGTCTGGCACATGCTGCAGGGCGATCAGGAACTGCGTGAGCAGTACGCGCCGTTGGTTAAACACATTGAAGAGCTGCATAACCTCTACAAAGTGCTGGATAAAGCGCGTGAAGAGCGTGGCGGTATCTCGTTTGAAAGTGAAGAAGCGAAGTTTATCTTCAATGCTGAACGCCGTATTGAGCGTATTGAGCAGACGCAGCGTAATGACGCGCACAAACTGATTGAAGAGTGCATGATCATGGCGAACATCTCAGCGGCGCGATTCGTTGAGAAAGCCAAAGAGCCGGCACTGTTCCGTATTCACGATAAGCCGACGACCGAAGCGATTAATTCGTTCCGTTCGGTGTTGGCGGAGCTGGGGCTGGAGCTGCCTGGTGGTAATAAACCCGAGCCGCGTGATTACGCTGAACTGCTGGAGTCGATTGCTGACCGTCCTGACGCAGAAATGCTGCAAACTATGCTGCTGCGTTCAATGAAGCAGGCGATTTACGATCCGGAAAACCGCGGTCACTTTGGCCTTGCGTTGCAATCTTATGCACACTTCACCTCGCCGATCCGTCGTTACCCGGATCTCTCCTTGCACCGGGCGATTAAGTATCTGCTGGCGCAGGAGCAGGGCCATAAAGGCAACACCACGGAAACGGGTGGCTACCATTATTCGATGGAAGAGATGCTGCAGCTGGGTCAACACTGTTCGATGGCCGAGCGCCGTGCTGACGAAGCCACACGCGACGTCTCTGACTGGCTGAAGTGCGACTTCATGCTGGATCAGGTAGGTAATGTCTTCAAAGGCGTGATCGCCAGCGTGACCGGGTTTGGTTTCTTCGTCCGTCTTGATGAGCTGTTTATCGACGGTCTGGTGCATGTCTCCTCCCTGGATAACGACTACTATCGTTTTGACCAGGTTGGGCAGCGTCTGACGGGGGAATCCAGCGGTCAAATGTATCGCCTGGGCGATCGCGTGGAAGTTCGCGTGGAAGCGGTCAACATGGACGAGCGTAAAATCGACTTCAGTTTGATCTCCAGCGAGCGTGCACCGCGCAATGAAGGTAAAACCGCGCGTGAAAAAGCGAAAAAAAGCGATGCGGGTAAAAATACCGGTAAGCGTCGTCAGATGGGCAAAAAAGTAAATTTCGAGCCGGATAGCGCTTTCCGCGGCGAGAAGAAAGGCAGAGCCAAACCTCAGGCCGATAAAAAAACGGCTGAGAAGAAAGGCGATAAAAAAGCGAAAAAGCCATCGGCAAAAACGCTTAAAATCGCTGCCGCCACCAAAGCTAAACGCGCGACGAAAAAGAAAGTCGCGCAATAACAGCCATAAACAGTAAGTCGGGCAACCTCGCGTTGCCCGCGTTACGCATAAACTATTAACGAGTACATTCATGAGTGAAATGATTTACGGCATCCATGCGGTGCAGGCTCTGCTGGAACGTGCGCCTGAGCGCTTCCAGGACGTCTTTATTCTCAAAGGTCGTGAAGATAAACGCCTGCTGCCGCTGATCCACGCACTGGAAGCACAGGGTGTTGTCATTCAGCTGGCTAACCGTCAGTTCCTGGATGAGAAAAGCGAGGGTGCGGTACATCAGGGAATTATTGCTCGCGTGAAACCGGGTCGTCAGTATCAGGAAAACGATCTGCCGGATCTGATTGCTACGCTCGATCAGCCGTTCTTTTTGATCCTCGATGGTGTTACCGATCCGCATAACCTGGGGGCATGCCTGCGTAGCGCCGATGCTGCTGGCGTCCATGCTGTTATCGTACCGAAGGATCGTTCTGCGCAGTTGAATGCAACGGCGAAAAAAGTGGCCTGCGGCGCGGCAGAAAGCGTACCGCTGATCCGTGTGACCAACCTGGCGCGCACTATGCGTATGCTGCAGGAAGAGAATATCTGGATCGTCGGAACCGCAGGTGAAGCTGACCATACTCTCTACCAGAGCAAAATGACCGGACGTCTGGCGCTGGTGATGGGCGCAGAGGGTGAAGGTATGCGTCGTTTGACCCGCGAACACTGTGACGAACTGATCAGCATCCCGATGGCTGGGAGCGTTTCGTCGCTGAACGTTTCAGTTGCGACGGGCATCTGCCTGTTTGAGGCTGTACGCCAGCGCGGCTAAACTATCTCCCTCATTTCTCTCTTCTCTCAAGCCATCCTTCGGGATGGCTTTTTTGTGACCGTTGTCCCATGCGTGCAGCCCTCTGCCTGACCATACTTAAGGTGACGGCCATTGACGGAGGGAGACACAATGCACTGGCAAACGCATACCGTTTTTAACCAACCTGTACCGCTCAATAACAGCAACTTATATCTGTCCGATGGCGCGCTGTGTGAAGCGGTTATCCGTGAAGGCGCTGGCTGGGACAGCGATCTTCTCGCCAGTATTGGTCAGCAGCTAGGGACTGCCGAGTCGCTCGAGCTTGGCCGTCTGGCCAATGCTTTTCCACCCGAGTTGTTGCGCTACGACTCGCAGGGTCAGCGGCTGGATGATGTGCGTTTTCATCCTGCCTGGCATTTGCTGATGCAGGGATTGTGCGCCAATCGCGTACATAATCTGGCCTGGGAAGAAGACGCGAGGCAGGGAACATTTGTCGCCCGGGCAGCCCGTTTCATCCTGCATGCGCAGGTGGAAGCGGGCACGTTGTGTCCGGTTACCATGACTTTTGCCGCCACGCCGTTGTTACTTCAGATGTTACCTGCACCCTTTCACGACTGGTTTACGCCGCTGCTAAGCGACCGTTATGACTCGCATTTACTGCCCGGAGGGCAAAAGCGTGGGTTATTGATCGGCATGGGAATGACCGAGAAGCAGGGGGGGTCAGATGTGCTAAGCAATACCACTCAGGCAGAACGTCTTACAGACGGCTCGTATCGGCTGGTGGGACATAAGTGGTTTTTCTCCGTGCCGCAAAGCGATGCCCATTTGGTACTGGCCCAGGCAAAGGGAGGCTTATCCTGCTTTTTTGTACCGCGATTTTTACCAGACGGGCAGCGTAATGCTATCCGTCTGGAGCGGCTGAAAGATAAGTTAGGCAATCGCTCCAACGCCAGCTGCGAGGTTGAATTCCACGATGCGATTGGCTGGCTATTGGGTGAAGAAGGGGAAGGTATACGTCATATCCTGAAAATGGGGGGGATGACGCGTTTTGACTGTGCACTCGGCAGTCATGGCATGATGCGACGTGCTTTTTCTGTCGCGATTTATCATGCGCATCAGCGACAGGTTTTTGGCAAACCATTGATCGAACAGCCGATGATGCGCCAGGTATTAGGTCGGATGGCGCTCCAACTGGAAGGTCAGACGGCGTTACTGTTCCGACTGGCGCGAGCCTGGGACCGTCGCGCTGATGTCAAAGAATCTCTGTGGGCCAGGTTGTTCACACCAGCAGCGAAATTCTCTGTTTGCAAGGCCGGTATGCCGTTTGTTGCAGAGGCGATGGAAGTGCTCGGCGGGATTGGCTACTGCGAGGAGAGTGAGTTGCCGCGCCTGTATCGTGAGATGCCGGTAAACAGTATCTGGGAGGGCTCTGGCAACATTATGTGCCTCGATGTATTGCGGGTGCTGACAAAACAACCCGGCATATACGATATGCTCAGCGAAGCCTTTGCTGAGGTAAAAGGGCAAGACCGACATTACGATCGAATGGTACGTCAACTACAGCAGCGTTTACGTAAACCCAGCGAGGAGTTGGGACGGGAGATTACGCAGCAGCTTTTCCTGCTCGGTTGCGGGGCGCAGATGTTGCGCTATGCCTCTCCGCCAGTGGCGCAGGCCTGGTGTCAAATGATGCTCGATACGCGTGGTGGACTACGATTGTCCGAACAGGTGCTGAATGACTTGCTCCTGCGGGCAACGGGGGGATTACGGTAGTAATATGCCTGATGGCGACGCTGGCGCGCCTTATCATGCCTACATTCAATGTAGGCCGGATAAGTTTACGCCATCCGGCAATCTGTTAAGCATAGAGTATGGCCTGTACGCGCCAGTTGTCGGGCTGCTGGTCTTCGTACATCTGAATGATCCGATACCATGAGGCACCCTGTTCATCCGCTTTTAACGCGACTACTCGTTCTACATCCTGCGGATTCCCTGCAATGTTACTGACAGATATCAGGCCAATTTCGTTCAGGCCTGTAACGCAGTCAGCACTGGCGAACTCGGCAGACTGCGCCGTAGTACCTACCAGTCCGGCAGAAAGCAGCAGTGAGGATAAGGCAAGTGATTGTTTCATCGTCAGCTCCATTATTCGTACCCCTACACACGGCAGGGCATTCCATCGCGATCATAAACCTCAAGCTTCCTGCTGTTGGTTTATTGTGCACAGGTAAACGCATAGCGGCGCAAAGCAATGTAAAGCTGACTAAATTCCAACCCAATGTTATTTACGATACAAAATAGCTTGTGAATACCATTGGCCTGTCACGATGGTTTCATCCACTAATAAAACCACGTAGTAATCAGCTTTAGCCGCGACGGCTTTGTCACGGATCTCTGCCAGCGCATCATCCGGAGAGCCTCTTACCAGTGCGCTGACCGTTCCTATTCGCTGTAACCCATTACTCTGGTCACGGCGGATCTCCTGCGGGTGGTCGGCAACGGGCGGTGCGGGTTGCGGCGTTCCCTGTAGCACGCTACAGGCGCTTAAAAGCATCACCAGCAATAAAGAGGCAAACCGACGCATAACTCTATCTCGTTTCCTGATAGCCATAGTGTAGTGCCTTATCAATTTCCCTTTAGGGGAATGTTCCCGAAGTGTTATCTCTCACGCGATTTTCGAATGAAAATGTTGCGAAAGCGTAACCCAGTTCTCAACATTATGAATCATTGCTGAACACATTCGCTTGCGTTAAGTATTGCTGCATGGCATACCAGAAAAAAAGAGGCGACAAATGATTGAAATTGAAACACGACAGTTGGCTGGTATCCCTGTCCTGCACGCCGTTCCGACTGGTAAACGCGAGTGTTCACTCCCTTGCATTATTTTCTATCACGGGTTTACATCTTCAAGTCTGGTCTATAGCTATTTTGCCGTTGCTCTGGCTCAGGCCGGATTCCGGGTTGTCATGCCAGATGCGCCCGACCATGGTGCCCGCTTCAACGGTGATGCTCAGGAGCGAATGTTCCGCTTCTGGCATATATTGCAGCAAAACATGCAGGAGTTTACGACGTTACGTGCGGCGCTGGTGGCGGAAAATTGGCTATCAGATGAAAGACTTGCTGTTGCGGGGGCGTCGATGGGAGGCATGACGGCGTTGGGCATTATGACCCGCCATCCCGAGGTTAAATGTGTAGCCAGCCTGATGGGTTCGGGCTATTTTACCCGTCTTGCACAGACGCTTTTTCCCCCTTTACGGGTCCAGACGCCAGAGCAGCAGGCAGAGTTCGATGCCGTTATCGCACCGCTCGCCGAATGGGACGTTACGCATCAACTACAACGCCTGGCCGACCGACCGTTGCTGTTGTGGCATGGACAGGAGGACGATGTGGTGCCCGCGGTTGAAACCTTCCGCTTACAGCAGGCGCTGATTCAGGCAGGGCTGGATAACAATTTAACCTGCCTGTGGGAAGCGGGCGTGCGCCACCGCATCACGCCAGAGGCGCTGGCTGCGACGGTAACGTTTTTTCGCCAGCACCTTTAAACGCGCATTATGCTTACGCCCTGAGCTTCAAGTTGTTGCAGAATCTCAGGGTTAGCGTTTTTGCCGGTAATGAGCATATCGATTTGATCGGCGCGACTGAACAGCATCCCCGCGCGTTCACCGACCTTACTGCTATCGACCAGCACCACCAGTTTACCCACTACGTTAAGCATCTTCTGCTCAGCCATCGCGGTTAGCATATCGGTTTTATACAGTCCGTCCGCGGTCAACCCTTTACCGCTGGTAAACATCCAGTGTCCGGCATACAGGCTATTTTCGCTGCCTTGCGGACTAAGCGTGATGGACTGGCTTTTGTTGTATTGCCCTCCCATGATGATCACGCTGTCATGTTCCTGGTCGATCAGATAGTTCGCCAGCGGCAGATAATTGGTGATGATCTGCACTGGCTTGCCGCACATTTCACGACCAAGCAGGAAGGCGGTTGATCCGCAGTTGATCACCACGCTTTCACCCGCATTTACAAGCTGGGATGCGGCCTTGGCAATGCGAACTTTTTCATCGTGGTTCTGCGCCTGATGCAGATTCATAGGTGTCCAGCGCGGACGTTGCTGGGTGATGGCTTCTGCGCCATTGCGGACTTTCTTGAGTTTGCCGCTTTCGTCGAGTTTATTGATGTCCCGGCGTGCTGTGGCTGGTGAAATCCCCAGACGCTCAATCACGTTCTCAACGGTAACAAAGCCCAACTGCGCCAGCATATCCAGCAATATTTGATGTCTTTGTGCTTCAGTCATGAGCTATTCCGATACAAATTGATTTGAAAAGATGATATTTGAAATAGCCTGGAAATACTAAAGTAAATGGGAAAAAATGCCGGAATAGACCGGCATTTTGTAGGGGTCACAAGAAGGATTTAAACGGCAGATCCGGTTCAATCGTGAAGCAGTCATCAAAGCCGCGCGGATAGTGATATTCAAAGTTATCTTTGTCCAGCGGCCAGGTGAACTTACCGCCCACCTGCCAGATAAACGGCTTAAAGCCATACTTCAGTCGATCTTTTTTCATCTCCCACAGTACGCGGATCTCCTGAGGGTCGGCCTGGAAGTTTGACCAGATGTCATGATGGAAAGGGATCACCACTTTCGTATTCAACGCTTCCGCCATGCGCAGCATGTCGGAGCTGGTCATTTTGTCCGTAATCCCGCGCGGATTCTCACCATAGGAGCCGAGCGCAACGTCGATCTGGTGCTCGTTGCCATGCTTTGCGTAGTAGTTAGAGTAGTGCGAGTCTCCGCTGTGGTACAGCGTACCGCCCGGTGTTTTGAACAGGTAGTTTACCGCACGTGCATCCATACCATCCGGCAGCACACCTGCCGCTTTTTGATCGGCAGGCAGCGTGATTAATGCCGTACGATCAAACGCGTCAAGCGCATGAATTTCAATATCTTTCACTTTCACCACATCGCCTGGTTTTACCACGATGCAGCGCTCTTTTGGCACACCCCAACCCATCCACAGATCCACACAGGTTTGCGGCCCGATAAATGGCACGTCATCGGCGCAGTTTTGCATGACGGCGGCCGCGACATTCACGTCGATGTGATCGTTATGATCGTGTGTCGCCAGCACCGCATCGATCTGTCGAATTGCAAACGGATCAAGAACAAACGGCGTGGTGCGCAGGTTTGGCTGCAGTTTCTTCACCCCAGCCATGCGTTGCATCTGGTGGCCGGTTTTCATTAGCGGGTTACCGTGACTCTGTTTACCCGTTCCGCACCAGAAATCGACGCAAATGTTCGTCCCGCCTTCCGACTTCAGCCAGATGCCGGTACAGCCAAGCCACCACATAGCGAATGTGCCCGGGGCGACCTGCTCCTGTTCGATCTCTTCATTCAGCCAACTTCCCCACTCCGGGAATGTGCTCAGGATCCATGATTCACGCGTGATGCTTTTTACTTTACTCATCGCATTTACCTTCATATTTATTCAGATTAAGTCAATTTATGATTTGTTTTGATTGATATTGACATCATTTTTTCAAGAAGGCAATGCGTTGATTTTTGGTGTTCAGCGGGGAAATGTGAGCAAATCACAGCGTGACAGGATGGTTTACTTGAGTGTTTGCTTTGTATTTTATTGTTTTAATAGAGTTTATTTTGGAAGTGATTAATTAGAAGTAAAGCCACTCTGCAAGTGTGTGAATTATTTGCGTACTGCATCACATTTAATCAAATTCAATCTTGTTGTGATTACTTTTGAAAATTAGAGTGAGGGCACAACATCCTGGGCATCTGTAATGAATGTTCAGCAACTTCGTCTACTGGAGATCGTTATGGAGATCCTCTACAACATCTTTACCGTCTTTTTTAATCAGGTTATGACCAACGCGCCCTTGCTGTTGGGTATTGTGACCTGTCTTGGTTACATCCTGCTGCGTAAAAGCGTCAGCGTTATTATCAAAGGCACGATCAAAACGATTATCGGTTTTATGTTGCTGCAAGCGGGATCGGGCATTCTGACCAGCACGTTTAAACCGGTGGTGGCAAAGATGTCCGAAGTTTACGGTATCAATGGTGCGATTTCCGATACCTATGCCTCCATGATGGCAACCATCGAACGTATGGGCGATGCCTATAGTTGGGTGGGTTATGCGGTGTTGTTGGCGCTGGCGCTGAATATTTGTTACGTACTGCTACGGCGTATTACCGGCATTCGCACCATCATGCTGACCGGCCACATTATGTTCCAGCAGGCGGGCCTGATTGCCGTCTCTCTCTACATCTTTGGTTACCCGATGTGGACCACCATCATCTGCACCGCGGTGCTGGTGTCCCTCTACTGGGGCATTACTTCCAATATGATGTACAAGCCGACGCAGGAAGTGACAGACGGCTGCGGTTTCTCCATCGGTCACCAGCAGCAGTTCGCTTCATGGATTGCCTACAAAGTCGCGCCTTATCTGGGTAAGAAAGAGGAGAGTGTTGAAGATCTGAAGCTGCCGGGCTGGCTGAATATCTTCCATGACAACATCGTTTCTACCGCGATTGTTATGACCCTCTTCTTCGGCGCGATCCTGCTCTCTTTCGGCATTGATGTAGTTCAGGCGATGGCGGGTAAAACTCACTGGACGGTCTATATCCTGCAGACCGGTTTTTCGTTTGCCGTCGCTATTTTCATCATCACTCAGGGCGTACGTATGTTCGTGGCTGAGCTTTCAGAAGCGTTCAACGGTATCTCTCAACGTCTGATCCCGGGTGCAGTGCTGGCTATCGACTGCGCGGCGATTTATAGCTTTGCGCCCAACGCGGTGGTCTGGGGCTTTATGTGGGGCACCATCGGCCAACTGATTGCGGTGGGCATCCTGGTGGGTTGCGGCTCTTCTATTCTGATTATCCCTGGCTTTATTCCGATGTTCTTCTCGAACGCGACTATCGGCGTGTTTGCTAACCACTTTGGCGGCTGGCGCGCGGCACTCAAGATTTGCCTGGTGATGGGGATGATCGAAATCTTCGGCTGCGTCTGGGCGGTGAAGCTCACCGGGATGAGCGCCTGGATGGGCATGGCGGACTGGTCAATTCTGGCGCCGCCGATGATGCAGGGCTTTGCCTCCATCGGCATCGTGTTTATGGCCGTCATTATTCTGATTGCACTGGCTTATATGTTTTTCGCAGGACGCACCTTGCGCGCTGAGGAAGACGCAGAAAAACAACTGGCAGAACACTCTGCTTAATAAGGAGTTCCGATTATGACCGTACGTATTTTGGCTGTATGTGGCAATGGGCAGGGGAGTTCCATGATCATGAAGATGAAGGTGGATCAGTTTTTAACCCAGTCAAATATTGACCATACGGTAAACAGTTGCGCAGTAGGCGAATACAAAAGTGAACTGAGCGGCGCGGATATCATCATCGCTTCTACCCATATCGCCGGTGAGATTACCGTATCGGGCAATAAATATGTTGTTGGCGTACGCAACATGCTGTCTCCCGCCGATTTTGGACCAAAACTGCTGGAAGTGATCAACGCGCATTTCCCACAGGACGTGAAGTAAGGAGGCGGCCTATGAAATTACGTGATTCGCTGGCAGACAATAACACCATCCTTTTACAGGCTGAGGCCAGCTCCTGGCAGGAAGCGGTAAAGCTGAGCGTGGATCTGCTGGTTAAGGCTGATGTGGTTGAACCACGCTACTACCAGGCCATCCTCGACGGAGTCGAACAGTTCGGCCCGTATTTCGTGATTGCGCCCGGCCTGGCGATGCCGCACGGCCGTCCGGAGGAAGGGGTTAAGAAAACCGGTTTTGCGCTGGTGACGCTGAAAACACCGCTGGTGTTTAACCACGAAGATAACGACCCGGTCGACATCCTGATCACCATGGCGGCAGTAGACGCCAACACACATCAGGAAGTCGGCATCATGCAGATCGTGAATCTTTTTGACGACGAAGCCAATTTCGACCGTTTACGCGCCTGCCGTACCGCGCAGGAAGTGCTGGATTTAATTGATAACGCCACTGCGGCGGCTGTTTAAAAGGATACCAAAATGTCATTACCTATGTTGCAGGTTGCGCTGGATAACCAATCAATGTCTTCCGCCTATGAAACGACGCGTCTGATTGCCGAAGAGGTCGATATCATTGAGGTGGGCACGATTCTTTGCGTGGCAGAGGGGGTGCGCGCCGTACGCGATCTGAAGGCGCTTTATCCGCATAAAATTGTGCTGGCGGACGCCAAAATCGCCGACGCGGGTAAAATCCTCTCGCGCATGTGTTTCGAAGCCAATGCTGACTGGGTTACCGTCATCTGCTGCGCGGATATCAACACCACCAGGGGGGCGCTGGAGGTGGCGAAAGAATTTAACGGCGACGTGCAGATTGAACTGACTGGTTACTGGACCTGGGAGCAGGCGCAGGAGTGGCGTGACGCGGGCATTGGGCAAGTGGTATATCACCGCAGCCGTGACGCGCAGGCGGCGGGTGTGGCGTGGGGAGAGGCAGATATCAGCGCCATCAAACGCTTGTCTGATATGGGCTTTAAGGTCACCGTCACCGGTGGCCTGGCGCTGGAGGATCTGCCGCTGTTCCAGGGGATCCCTATCCACGTCTTTATTGCCGGACGCAGCATTCGCGATGCCGCCTCTCCGGTAGACGCTGCGCGTCAGTTCAAACGTTCCATCGCCCAACTGTGGGGATAAGGAGCGACTATGCTGTCGAAACAGGTCCCGCTCGGTATCTATGAAAAAGCGCTCCCCGGCGGGGAGTGCTGGCTGGAACGCTTGCAGCTGGCGAAGGAACTGGGCTTTGATTTTGTCGAAATATCGGTTGATGAAACCGACGATCGCCTGGCGCGTCTTGACTGGCGCCGCGAGCAGCGACTGGCGCTGGTGGCCGCTATCGCCGAGACAGGGATACGCGTACCGTCCATGTGCCTGAGCGCTCATCGTCGTTTCCCGCTTGGCAATGAAGATGATGCGGTGCGCGAACAGGGGCTGGAGATCATGCGTAAAGCCATTCAGTTTGCGCAGGATATCGGTATTCGCGTTATTCAACTGGCGGGTTACGACGTCTATTACCAGCAGGCCAATAACGAAACGCGTCGTCGGTTTCGCGATGGGCTGAAAGAGAGCGTGGAGATGGCGAGCCGCGCGCAGGTGACGCTGGCGATGGAAATCATGGATTATCCGCTAATGAATTCGATCAGCAAGGCACTGGGTTATGCCCACTATCTCAACAATCCGTGGTTCCAGTTGTATCCCGATATTGGCAATTTGTCGGCGTGGGATAACGACGTGCAGATGGAGCTGCAGGCTGGGATGGGTCATATCGTTGCCGTACACGTGAAGGATACCAAACCCGGTGTATTCAAAAATGTGCCGTTTGGTGAAGGGGTTGTTGAGTTCGAACGTTGTTTTGCGACGCTCAAACAGAGTGGGTACTGCGGACCATACCTGATTGAGATGTGGAGTGAAACGTCGGACGACCCGGCACGTGAAGTCGCGAAGGCGCGCGACTGGGTGAAGGCGCGAATGGCCAGCGCAGGTCTGGTGGAGGCGGTGTAATGCAAAAACTTAAACAGCAGGTTTTTGAGGCCAATATGGATTTGCCGCGCTACGGGCTGGTGACGTTCACCTGGGGGAACGTCAGCGCCATTGACCGCGAGCGCGGTCTGGTGGTGATTAAGCCTAGCGGCGTCGACTACCAAACGATGCAGGTAGATGACATGGTGGTTGTGGATCTGGCCGGCAACGTAGTGGAAGGGCGCTATCGTCCTTCTTCTGATACCGCCACCCATCTGGAGCTGTATCGCCGCTATTCTTCTCTCGGCGGCGTGGTGCACACCCACTCAACGCACGCGACGGCATGGGCGCAGGCGGGTCTGGCAATTCCCTCGTTCGGCACGACGCATGCGGATTACTTCTTTGGCGATATTCCTTGCACCAGGGCGTTAACTGAAGCTGAAGTTCAGGGCGAGTATGAGCTAAATACCGGTAAGGTGATTGTCGAAACGCTGGGGGAGGTGGAACCTTTGCATACGCCTGGCGTAGTGGTGTACCAGCATGGCCCGTTTGCCTGGGGCAAGGATGCTCACGATGCGGTACATAACGCCGTGGTGATGGAGGAAGTGGCAAAAATGGCATGGATTGCGCGTGGTATCAATCCGGCTCTTAGCCCCATCGACAGTTATCTGATGAATAAGCATTTCATGCGTAAGCACGGTCCAAACGCCTATTACGGACAGAAGTAACGACTAAGTCCTGGAACCCAATCATTCAGGGGATGTTATCGATCTGGCTTCGGGACTTTTTTGCAAAAAAAGCCCCCTGTGAAGGGGGCAAATTAAACTGCGGCAATGTTCTCGTTGGTTATTTCTGGTGCTAGCGGTAAATATCTGCACTGGCGTGCATATTTCCGTTACTACCGGGTTCCCTGGTGAGGATCACGTGGTAGTAGGTTGCGCCTTGCGCATCGGTCTCTTCATTCAGGGCCTGAGTGGCTTCACTTTCAGTGGCGAAGTTATGATTTATGTAAATGACGCCTAAGCTCTGCACATCATCCATATTCCTGGCCTGATGATTGTCAATTTTGATGGCTGCCGTTGCATTTGCACTAAGCAAAAGCATAGCCAGAAGGGTCAAAACACGGGCTCGCATATGTACCTCCTCGACTGCGGTCTCTGGTTGCCTCTCTCCTGTGAGTGATTAGCTTCTGATGTAATTTTAACCGTTACCGGCGCAGTCGATAGCGACCATTTCTGATGCAGTTGTTCAAAAAATTACCGCATAGCCATCTTTTCTTTTATTAACAGGCCGCTGGTGTGTACCGCTGCGGTGAAAAATACCTGTCTTTCGCGCATAAGCACTTACCAAATAGTCAATTTAATCGGGTGAGTACGCCGTTTATAGTGAGCCGGATAATTAATATAACTTTATGATAATAAGGCAAAAACTTATGGATGCTTCATTCATGGATTTCAGCTACTTTGTGATTATGTTTATGGTCGCGCTGGTGGCAGGCTTTATTAACGTGGTGTCGGGCGGCGGTGGTTTTCTCTCGATTGGCGCACTGTTAATTTCTGGTTTACCCCCGGCGAATGCGCTGGCAACCAATAAAATTCAGGCGCTGGGCAGCTCGCTGACCTCCGGGATTTATTTTTTACGCCGGGGGCATATCAACGTGCAGGAGCACAAGTATGTGTTTTTATCTGCCTTTATCGGTTCTGCGATGGGAACGACGCTTATCCAGTTCATTGAACCGGAGCTGCTGAAGAAACTGCTCCCGATCCTGATTATCGCGGTCGCTATCTACTTTATTTTTGCGCCAAATCTCAGCGAACCGAAAAGAAAGCAGCAGGTATCCCTGTTTCTCTTCTCGTTGATCGGCGGGGGATGCATTGGCTTTTATGACGGCTTTCTCGGTGCCGGGGCTGGCTCCTTTTATACCCTCAGCTATATCCTGCTGTGGGGATACAGCATCGATAAGGCGCAAATTCACTCGAATTTTATTAACCTGGCGTCCAACATCGCCTCGATATTGTTCTTCATTTTTGGCGGTAAAATGATCTGGTCGCTGGGGCTGGTGATGTTTGCCGGGCAGTCCCTCGGCGCACGTCTTGGCGCGACGGTCGTACTAACGCGCGGCAAGAAAGTTATCCGACCCATGATTGTCATTGTCTCCATTTGCATCAGCGTCAAAATGCTGCTGGATATGTATTAATGGCGACATGATAAATAATCGTACAATTACCTTGAGTTTAGTGGCAGGCGCCAGTATTATGACGCGTCAATTTTTCAGCCGACCTTTAACACGTTCCTTGCCTCCCCGGGCCTCGGCTGACCCAGACAGGAGGCTGAATAATCCGTAAGGAGCAATTCGATGCGTCATTACGAAATCGTTTTTATGGTCCATCCTGACCAGAGCGAACAGGTTCCGGGTATGATCGAACGCTACACTGCTGCCATCACTGGTGCAGAAGGCACGATCCACCGTCTGGAAGACTGGGGCCGCCGTCAGCTGGCTTACCCGATCAACAAACTGCACAAAGCTCACTACGTTCTGCTGAACGTTGAAGCGCCGCAGGAAGTGATCGATGAGCTGGAAACTACCTTCCGCTTCAACGATGCCGTTATCCGCAGCATGGTTATGCGTACTAAACACGCTGTTACCGAAGCATCTCCGATGGTTAAAGCGAAAGACGAGCGTCGTGAACGTCGCGATGATTTCGCTAACGAAACCGCAGATGATGCTGAAGCTGGGGATTCTGAAGAGTAATTTCTGATGACCAACCGTCTGGCGTTGTCCGGCACCGTGTGCAGGGCTCCCCTTCGAAAGGTCAGTCCATCAGGAATTCCTCATTGCCAGTTCGTGCTTGAGCATCGTTCTGTGCAGGAGGAAGCCGGGTTTCACCGGCAGGCGTGGTGCCAAATGCCCGTTATTATTAGCGGACACGAAAACCAGGCCATTACTCACAGTATAACGGTCGGTAGCGCAGTGACCGTTCAGGGGTTCATCTCTTGCCACAAGGCAAAGAACGGCCTGAGCAAAATGGTTCTGCATGCCGAGCAGATTGAATTGATAGATTCTGGAGACTAGCCATATGGCACGTTATTTCCGTCGTCGCAAGTTCTGCCGTTTCACCGCGGAAGGCGTTCAAGAGATCGACTATAAAGATATCGCTACGCTGAAAAACTACATCACCGAAAGCGGTAAGATTGTCCCAAGCCGTATCACCGGTACCCGTGCAAAATACCAGCGTCAGCTGGCTCGCGCTATCAAACGCGCTCGCTACCTGTCCCTGCTGCCGTACACTGATCGTCATCAGTAATCGGTCACGGTCCATTAATACGACTTTGAGAGGATAAGGTAATGCAAGTTATTCTGCTTGATAAAGTAGCAAACCTGGGTAGCCTGGGTGATCAGGTTAACGTTAAAGCGGGCTATGCTCGTAACTTCCTGGTACCACAGGGTAAAGCTGTTCCTGCTACCAAGAAAAACGTTGAATTTTTCGAAGCGCGTCGCGCTGAGCTGGAAGCTAAACTGGCTGACGTTCTGTCCGCTGCTGAAGCTCGTGCTGAGAAAATCAACGCACTGGAAACCGTAACCATCGCGTCTAAAGCTGGCGACGAAGGTAAACTGTTCGGTTCCATCGGTACTCGCGACATCGCTGACGCTGTAACTGCAGCTGGCGTTGAAGTAGCTAAGAGCGAAGTTCGTCTGCCGAACGGCGTTCTGCGTACCACTGGTGAGCACGAAGTGAGCTTCCAGGTTCACAGCGAAGTGTTTGCTAAGCTGACTGTAAACGTAGTTGCAGAATAAGTTTTTATTCTGATTACCGCGTAAAAGCGCCGGCCTTGTGTCGGCGTTTTGCTTTTCTGTTCCCTCCGCTTTTCGCTCTGGCTATTCTTTATCCTTTTCGGGATAATCATAAAAATAAAACATTATTTTAAAATGGTGATGGAATGGAACCAACGCACCAACCTCTGTTTGCGCGTAAAAATGTTGTCTACCTGAGCGCAGCGTTCTGCTGTCTGCTGTGGGGGAGCGCCTATCCGGCGATCAAAAGCGGATATGAGATCTTCCAGATTGCCACGGATGACATTCCTTCAAAAATTGTCTTTGCCGGTTATCGCTTCCTGTTTGCTGGATTATTGCTGCTATTGCTGGCGGTGGCGCAGCGTAAACCGATTGGCCGGTTAAGCCCGCGTCAGTACGGTCAGCTCACGCTGTTGGGACTGACGCAAACCTCGCTGCAATACATCTTCTTCTATATTGGCCTGGCGTTCACGACGGGGGTGAAAGGGTCGATCATGAACGCGACCGGCACCTTCTTCAGCGTGCTGCTGGCCCATTTTATCTATCAGAACGACAAGCTGAGCTACAACAAAGTGCTGGGCTGTATCCTGGGTTTTACCGGCGTAATGGTGGTGAACTTTAGCAGCGGACTGGATTTTAGCTTCAGCCTGTTAGGGGACGGTTCAGTGGTGATGGCGGCCTTTATTCTTTCTGCCGCCACGTTATACGGTAAACGCATTTCTCAGACGGTAGACCCGACGGTAATGACAGGATATCAGTTGGGTGTCGGCGGTCTGGCGCTGGTTATCGGCGGCTACGCTTTTGGGGGCACGCTAACCGTACACGGCGCGTCTTCAGTGGCGATCCTGGGCTACCTGACGTTACTCTCTTCGGTCGCTTTTGCGTTGTGGAGTATTCTGCTCAAGCATAACCGCGTGGGGATGATTGCGCCGTTTAACTTCCTGATCCCGGTTTCGGGGGCGGTTCTGTCGGCGATATTCCTCGGCGAAAACATTCTCGAATGGAAATATGCGCTGGCGCTGGTGCTGGTCTGTTCCGGGATCTGGTGGGTGAACAAGGTGAAGCGCTGACGCTTCACCTTGATGTCTGATGCGCTGTGTTTATCAGGTCTACAGGTGTGCCGGTTAACGGGCGCGAATAAAACTGCCGTTATGTTGTCGAGTAAACAGTACCTGCTGACCATTACCGGTATCAATGGTTAATCCCGTTACCACGCCGTTGGCATTCTGCCTGATTTGTACCATCTGGCCGTCTTTCAGGTTGCTCAGCGGTTTTCCGGCACCTTCAACCTGCGCCATTGCGTATACATCGGTTGGCGGGAGGTTATGGTCACGGAATACCTGCGCCAGCGTTTTGCCCGAGTCTACGCGATAGGAGCGCCACTGCTGCTCAATTCCACTATCCTGTTGGAAAGGTTGCGTCTGCGGCTGAGATTGCTGAGCCTGCGGCTGCGCGTCTGGTTCTCCTTCCTGGATTGGCTCAGGCGCAAGCGGAGCGACCTGGCCCGGATCGTTTTGCGGGGCGACCAACTGTGCCTGCAGTTGAGCTTCGGTCGGCGGCTGCGACTGTGACTGTAAATCCAGCTGGGCAGTACGCGTAACCACAGGGGCATCGCTGGTGTCACTGGAGGGCAGCAGGAAGCCTATCACCAGCACGATAGCAGCAATTATAATGCCGCGTCGGTGCATAGGCGGTAGCGGATCCATAATGCGAAAATTGTCCGGTGCATGCCAGATTTTCGCCAGGGTTGGTTTTAATTCAAAGCGCCCGGGCATGGCTTTCCTCCTGCTCCGCGTCTCGTTCCTCGATCATAGAGTATAGATGGCTAATGCTATGATGTTCGTCATATTACCCGCTTTCGTGACGTCAACGCGGGGTATTCCTATTGTTTATGTTTCCTCGCGATTTGTCATCTGTTCCCGAGACAAAGTTTTACCGGATGCGGCATGGCTGATATGCTGCCCGCTACTTTACATCCGATGAAAGGAAATATGATGGCTAACCCGACTTTTGACACTATCGAAGCGCAAGCAAGCTACGGCATTGGTTTGCAGGTAGGACAACAGCTGAGTGAATCCGGACTGGAAGGACTGTTGCCTGAAGCGCTGGTAGCGGGTATCGCTGACGCGCTGGAAGGTAAGCACCCGGCAGTGCCGGTTGATGTTGTGCATCGCGCACTGCGTGAAATCCACGAACGCGCTGATGCAGTTCGTCGCGAGCGTTTCCAGGCTATGGCGGCTGATGGCGTCAAATATCTGGAAGAAAACCGTGAGAAAGACGGTGTGAACAGCACTGAATCCGGTTTGCAGTTCCGTGTGCTGACTCAGGGCGAAGGTGCTATTCCAGCGCGTACTGACCGCGTTCGCGTGCACTACACCGGTAAACTGATCGACGGTACCGTGTTTGACAGCTCTGTCGCACGCGGCGAACCGGCTGAATTCCCGGTTAACGGCGTGATCCCTGGCTGGATTGAAGCGCTGACCCTGATGCCGGTAGGTTCCAAATGGGAACTGACTATTCCTCAGGAACTGGCTTACGGCGAGCGTGGCGCTGGTGCGTCCATTCCTCCGTTCAGCACGCTGGTGTTCGACGTTGAGCTGCTTGAGATCCTGTAAGCAGTGACTTCTGTTCCCTCCGAGGCCGGGGGGAACAAAAAAATAGCGTGAAAAGCTATAGTTACGTGGTTGTCGATATTTTATTTTGAAAATGCCTCGTTAGCGTGTATTTTTGTGAGCTGATTCGCGCTATCAGAGTGATATGACACTCACTTTAAACATTAAATTAACATTATATCTAAATCTTAGTATTCATCCCGCCAATTCTTACCTAATATCGATGAGTCCTGATAATCAGGAACGTCGTATCATAGACACACTAAAGGCCGTAGAGCCTGAACAACACAGACAGGTACAGGAAGAAAAAACATGGTAGATCAGGTAAAAGTCGACGCCGCTGAAGAGGCTTCGTCTGAACAGTCGCTACGGCGCAATCTCACAAACCGTCATATTCAACTTATTGCCATTGGTGGTGCTATTGGTACCGGCCTGTTTATGGGCTCTGGTAAAACCATCAGCCTCGCCGGACCGTCGATCATCTTTGTGTATATGATTATCGGTTTTATGCTGTTTTTCGTGATGCGTGCAATGGGTGAATTGCTGCTCTCGAATCTGGAGTACAAATCTTTTAGTGATTTCGCCTCTGACCTGCTCGGGCCATGGGCCGGGTATTTTACCGGCTGGACTTACTGGTTCTGCTGGGTTGTTACCGGGATGGCAGACGTTGTCGCCATTACGGCGTATGCGCAATTCTGGTTCCCCGAACTTTCAGACTGGGTCGCCTCGCTGGCGGTGATCGTGCTGCTGCTGAGCCTCAACCTTGCCACTGTAAAAATGTTCGGTGAGATGGAGTTCTGGTTTGCGATGATCAAAATCGTCGCCATCATCGGCCTGATTGTCGTTGGTCTGGTGATGGTGTTGACGCACTTCCAGTCGCCAACCGGCGTTCAGGCATCGTTCACGCATCTGTGGAATGACGGTGGCTGGTTCCCGAAAGGTCTGAGCGGCTTCTTTGCTGGCTTCCAGATAGCCGTGTTCGCGTTTGTGGGGATTGAGCTGGTGGGAACGACCGCTGCAGAAACCAAGGACCCGGAGAAATCTCTGCCGCGCGCCATTAACTCGATTCCGATCCGTATCATCATGTTCTACGTTTTTGCGCTGATCGTGATTATGTCTGTAACACCGTGGAGCTCGGTAGTGCCAACCAAGAGCCCATTCGTTGAACTGTTTGTGCTGGTCGGTCTGCCTGCCGCGGCGAGCCTGATCAACTTTGTGGTGCTGACTTCAGCTGCCTCTTCCGCAAATAGTGGCGTGTTCTCTACCAGCCGTATGCTGTTCGGCCTGGCACAGGAAGGCGTAGCGCCTAAAGCGTTTGCCAAACTGTCTAAACGCGCAGTTCCGGCGAAAGGTTTAACCTTCTCCTGTATCTGTCTGCTGGGCGGCGTGGTGATGCTTTACGTGAACCCGAGCGTGATTGGCGCGTTCACCATGATCACCACCGTGTCGGCGATTCTGTTCATGTTCGTCTGGACCATCATTCTTTGCTCGTACCTGGTGTACCGCAAGCAGCGTCCGCACCTGCATGAAAAATCAATCTACAAGATGCCGCTAGGCAAGCTGATGTGCTGGGTATGTATGGCGTTCTTCGTCTTCGTACTGGTACTGCTGACGCTGGAAGATGATACCCGCCAGGCGCTGATCGTGACGCCGCTGTGGTTCATCGCGCTGGGTCTGGGTTGGTTGTTTATCGGTAAGAAACGTATGGCAGGTATGCGTTAATTTTAGTGCCCGGTAGCGCGATGCTTACCGGGCCTGAATTCCGTAGGCCGGATACGCGTTAGCGCTATCCGGCGATATCTTTACTCCCCGGCGAGAGCTCGCGGGAACAACACATTATTTTCCAGACTGATGTGTTCCATCAAGTCGTCGATCATCTCGTTAATGCCGTTATACATGGCTTTCCAGGTGGTGCAGGCTTCTGGCGGCGGCGTCACGTTATGGGTGATGTGTTTGATCACTTCGACCAGTTCACCGGCATCGTCATGTTCGCTTTCCATCACGCTGATTGGTCCCATCGCCTGGCTACCCATGCCCTGTTTGATCATCGGGAACAGGATCTGCTCTTCTTTCATCATATGGCTGGACAGCTCTTCATGCAGCATGGTCAGGTTTTTCGCCAGACCGCGTGGTACGTTCGGTTTATCTGCGTGAACGCGTTCAACTTTCGTGGCCTGCAGGATCAGTTCCGGCAGCTGTTCGCGGTGTCTGTCGTGATAACGCACGATGATATGATCGATGATTTCAGCCAGTGCCACGGTACGCCAGTCTTTCTCCAGCGGCTGTTCAGCCAACTGCGCGAGCTGTGCCTCAATAACGTCTAAATCCAGCTCTTTACGCGCAGCAGCGCGTGCCAGCGTTTGCTTACCGCCGCAGCAGTAATCCATATCGTATTTACGAAACAGGGCCGAAGCGCGAGGAATAGAGAGCGCCAGTTCACCTAAAGGTTGATCGCGATAAGACATTGCCGTTACCTCATTCTTAATAATATAAGATGTATTTTAAATGCAACTTATGGCGAAGGATATAACCCTTTCGGGGTGGGGTGTTTTGTGAGGAATGTCACGAAAATTTCTTGTTTCGTTAAGGTGCTGAATCTTATTAGAAAGGAGAGGGATGGCGAAAAAAGCCGCGCGACAGGATTAAATAAGCGCACGCCGCTGCCGATAGTTAGACCTCAGACAATACCTGCATAATAAAAGGCTACAGATGTTTAAACGAATCAAAGTGATAACCCTACTTATCACCGTGTTACTCGCCCTGGGCGCGATGCAGCTCATCTCCGCGGGCGTCTTTATTGGCGCGCTCAATAACGATAAGCAAAACTTTAACGTCTCTCAGCTTTCCAGCCA
This sequence comes from Citrobacter sp. wls826, assembly GCF_005281245.1. NCBI lineage: Bacteria > Pseudomonadati > Pseudomonadota > Gammaproteobacteria > Enterobacterales > Enterobacteriaceae > Citrobacter > Citrobacter sp. wls826. The sequence goes on along the minus strand of NZ_SZWS01000064.1, from coordinate 117,901 downwards.
GAACGTGGCCGAGTTTACCGATGCGTGGATTAGCCTGAACCAGGCTCGCGTCACGCTCAACCGGGGCATGTTGCGTTTACAGGGAACGATGGCCAGCGAGATTAACGGCGGTCAGTTGAAGGAACTGGTGAACACGGCAAATCGCCTGTTAGCAGAATCGAAAGAGCATTACGATAAATACTATGCCCTGCCGGAAACGCCGGGGCTTGATGAACATCTGGCCGATCGACTGGAAGAGCAGTACGGCATCTATTCTGCGACGCTGGCTAAAATGAACGCGCTGCTGGCTGAAGGTAAGCTGGAAGAGATGTTCAAGCAGAATGCCGAGCAAAAGCAAACGGCCATGCAGGAAGTTTATCGGGAATGGCGTAGCGCGCAAACGGCGCTGGCCACTGCCGGGGTGCAGGACAATGAGAGTGATTACCAGAAGATAATCTGGCTGCTGTCCGCCGTGATGCTGATTGTCGTCACCGTGATTATCGCCAGCTGGCTGGCAATGCAGCGAGTGCTGCTCAAGCCTCTCCACGAAGTGATGGGACATATTCGCCACATTGCTGCGGGTGATTTGACGCACAGCATCAACGCCGATGGCAGCAATGAGATGGCGCTGCTGGCAGTCAACGTTCGCGACATGCAGCAGGCGCTGGCGAACACAGTCAGCGTGGTGCGTGACGGGGCTGACACCATCTATACCGGCGCAGGTGAAATTGCCGCCGGCAGTAACGATCTCTCTTCACGTACCGAGCAGCAGGCCGCCTCTCTGGAAGAGACTGCTGCCAGCATGGAACAACTCACCGCTACCGTGAAGCAGAACGCGGATAACGCGCGTCAGGCGACCAGTCTGGCAAAAAATGCCTCACAGACGGCGCAGAAAGGCGGAACCGTGGTTGATGGCGTAGTGCGTACGATGGATGAAATTGCCACCAGTTCCAGCAAAATCGCGCAAATTACCAATGTTATCGACGGCATTGCCTTCCAGACCAATATTCTGGCGCTGAACGCGGCAGTAGAAGCGGCGCGTGCGGGCGAGCAGGGGCGCGGGTTTGCCGTGGTCGCTGGCGAGGTCCGTACACTGGCACAGCGTAGCGCTCAGGCGGCGAAAGAGATTAAGGCACTGATTGATGACTCGGGGAATCGGGTGAATGCCGGTACGGCGCTGGTGCATGAAGCGGGTGAAACGATGGCGGAAATTGTGAGCGCCGTGACCCGTGTGACCGACATCATGGGCGAGATAGCCTCGGCTTCTGATGAACAGAGCCGGGGTATCGATCAGGTAGGTCAGGCGGTTGCCGAGATGGATCGCGTGACGCAGCAAAACGCCTCGCTGGTGGAGGAGTCCGCTTCCGCCGCCGCCGCGCTCGAAGAGCAGGCAGCACGACTGAATCAGACCGTAGCGGTGTTTAAAGTTTAACGTCTACTCCGGCCTACAAAATAATATCTTGTAGGTCGGATTAGCGCAGCGCCGTCCGGGCCATTATGATTGTGGAACCACGACGACGCTTGGTTTCTGTGGTTTGGCTCTGACGGCTATCACCACCCCAACAATCAGCAGCGCAATGCCGCTTACCGTCAGCAGCGGCGGGAATTCCTGGCGCAGGATAAAGGTGTACACCAGGCCAGCCAGCGTTTCGAAGACAATCAGCGGGCCGAGGATCACCGTCGGCAATTTTTGGCTGGCGACGTTCCAGCACAGTGCGCCAACCCACGAACACAATACCGCAATCGCTATCATCAGGCCGATAAACACGCCCGGACGTGGGCCGAAGGGCAGGGCAAAGTCCGGCGTTTGCCCGTTCAGCCACAGGCAGGCTGCAATATAACCGAGCAGAGAAACAGGCAACGTTACCAGTGCCTGGGCCGTCGCCCACATCATCGGGTGCTTATCTGGATTCTCGCGCAGCCAGCGGGCATTACGCAGCGCATACCACGCCCAACACACTACCGAGATCAGCGCCAGCGCGATTCCAGAACCATAACGCCAGCCGCTAAAGTCGGGTAAGCCTTGATTCAGCTCCGAGATATTCACGCACAGCAGACCGATACCAATCAGCACCAGCGCAGGCGACAGACGCCACCATGATAATTTGCCGTCGCGCTGGCTGTAGAGCAGGTTAGCGAAGACCGGGATCACAACCGGCAATGTACCAATAATCATCGTTGAAACCGGCGCGCCAGTGCGCTGGATGGCGCTTGCCAGGCAAACGTAATAAATCAGATTACCCATCATCGTTAGCGCCAGCGCAGTGACCCAGTCTTTGCGCGTCAACTGACGCAAGCGCACACGTCCCAGCCAGGCAATCGGCAACGCTATTAGCCCCAGCGCCAGATAGCGTCCCATCGACTGCAATACCGCCGGGTATTCCGGTACGATCAGCGGCCCAACAAAAATTAATCCCCACATCAGCCCAGCCAGCAGGGCATACAACACGCCGCTAATCATTTTTGACATCCACATCGCTTAACAATAAGTCGAGTGTAGGCAGGAAAAATGCAGCCGTATTGTATGAGATTGCTGTTCAACGCCGGACGACTTGTTTCTGATAACGTACCGGCGTAATACCGTAGCGATGGGTAAACGCGCGGGTGAGATGCGACTGGTCGGTGAGGCCGGTTGCGGCAGCGACCTCCGCGGCGGGCATTCCGTGAGTGAGAAAACCTTTGGCTCGCCACAGGCGGATCGCCATCAGCATCTGGTGCGGCGTGACGTGGAAATGAGATTTAAACTGGCGCTGAAAATGCCAGGGACTCAGCGCTGCAACCCGCGCCAGTTCGTCGAGCGTGACCGGGTGCATATAATTATCGTGCAAATACTCACGTACCCGCTCAAAGCGATGCGCTCCCTCCGGTAATACCGGCGCATGGCGGGCCAGCGGCTGGAACGTGTCGATCAGATCGAGTAATAACCCTTTTTGCGCCAGCGGATCCTCAGTGTTCCACAGGCCATGGATCAGCGAGCAGATCTGGCGCGAGCGTAGCGGATCGTGACGCGTTACGTCATGAAACCACCAGTGGCGGATCCCGGTGACTTCTTCCAGAAGATCGGGCTCAAGATAGATCATCCGATAACGCCAGCCGTCGGCGGTTTCCGCTTCGCCGGTATGTAGCTCATCGGGATTCATGGTGACGACGGAATGGGCGGGGGCCACGTACTGCGTGCCGCGATAGCGAAAACGTTCGGCTCCGGCTTCTATCGCGCCAATACCAAACGCTTCATGTGTGTGGGGTTCAAAGGCGTAACGCGAGATGTGCGCATGATACAGCTCAACGCCCGGCACCTGTGCCAGATGGCGAAAGCGGGCGCTGTCTTTCTCATCAATAAACTGCTCAGGTACACCTTGCACGTATTCTCTCCCCACGCATCATCATGTCATTATCAGAGAGGATGCGCGGGGATGCCACCACAATTAACTAATTTTTAACACTTACACGATGCCTTTGACGCTGTCTGCCAGCGACGTGGTTGGGCGACCAATCAGTTTGCTCAGCGTATGGCTGTCGTCGAAGAGGCCACCTTTAGAGGCACCAACGTCTGAGTCAGCCAGCATGTCCGCCAGTCCGGCAGGTAGACCTACACTTTTCAGCGCGGCGGCAAAATCAGCTTCGCTCAGGTTTTGATACACCACTTTTTTACCGCTCTGTTTTGCCAGTTCGGCCGCCAGCTGGCTCAGGGTCCAGCCTGCGTCGCCCGCCAGTTCATAGATTTTACCGGCATGACCGTCTTCACTGATGACGCGCGCGGCGGCAGCGGCATAGTCGGCACGGGTCGCCGAGGCGATTTTGCCTTCTCCCGCCGCCCCAATAAACACGCCGTGTTCCAGCGCGGCTGGTGCGCTGGCGAGATAGTTTTCGGTGTACCAACCGTTACGCAGCAGCGCGTACGCGATACCGGATTCAGCCAGCATCTTCTCGGTTGCGACATGCTCATCAGCCAGCCCCAGCGGGGAGCGATCGGCGTGCAGCAGGCTGGTGTAGGCGATAAATTTCACGTGGGCCGCTTTCGCCGCGTTAATCACGTTGCGATGCTGCGGGGCACGTTGTCCCACTTCGCTGGAGGAGATTAGCAGTAACTTGTCTATCCCCTGTAAGGCCGTGGTAAAGGCAGCTTCATCACTGTAATCCGCCTGACGAACGGTAATGCCCTGCTGGCTAAGCGCCGTCGCTTTAGCAGGATTACGCACAATAGCCACAATCTGGCTGGCAGGAACGGTTTTCAGTAGCGTTTCAATAACGTGTTGGCCCAGTTGGCCAGTGGCACCAGTAATCGCGATCATAGGATAACTCCTTTGGTATTGGTCTTGTGTTTAATCACATTAACACCTAAACTTACTTTTAGTAAGTACGTACAAAAAGGTTAGTATGAAAATGACAGCTTTGACGCTCTCCCAGCAATTACGTGATGGCAACTTGTTTGCCGAGCAGTGTCCCTCCCGCGAGGTGTTAAAACACGTCACCAGCCGCTGGGGTGTATTGATTCTGGTGGCGCTGCGCGACGGTACGCACCGTTTCAGCGATTTGCGCCGTAAGATGGGCGGCGTCAGTGAAAAAATGCTGGCGCAATCCCTGCAGGCGTTAGAACAGGACGGGTTTATCAATCGGGTGTCATATCCGGTGGTACCGCCGCATGTGGAGTATAGCCTGACACCGTTGGGTGAGCAGGTGAGCGAAAAAGTCGCAGCGCTGGCGGACTGGATAGAGGTGAATTTGCCGCAGGTTTTGGCAAATCATACCGTTAAGAACGAAGACGTCCCGGCATCGACGTAAACGACCTGGTCGGGCTTGCCGGATGGCGCAGCGCCACCCGGCGTGGTCTTACTTACTCAAATCCAACTGATAAATGGCGAAGCCGATGTCATCGGTAGCGACTTTCTTCAGTGGATACTGGCCTTTCTCTTTGATAAACGCAGCGGCTTTATCAGACGGTGATGTTTCAAAGCGAATATCCAGTTGTGTCTCGCTGTGAATCGGCGCCAAACGCCAGTTGTTATCTGCCGCCGGATGAATTTCGCCTGCGCTCTTTGTCTGGGAACCTATCCATGCTGCCAG
>NZ_SZWS01000064.1:109093-112791 GCF_005281245.1 Citrobacter sp. wls826 | reverse complement strand
ATGTGGCTGTCGCCGGTCCCGGCAAACTTACCGCCGTAGGCGCGGTAGTTGTTGGTCGCGACGAGGAAGGTTGCGTTCGGATCGATCGGTTTGCCGTTAAAGGTCAGATTTTTAATACGCTCCGCTTGCGGGTTAATCGTCTGGCATTCACCGTCATAGCGAGCGGGTTGTGAAACATCAATCTGATAATTCACGCCGTCAATCACGTCGAAGTTATAGGTACGGAAGCCATCCCAGTTAATTAACGACTGTGGTTTGCTGCTGTGGATATCAATCTGATTAAACTGCCCGGCAGAACATTCCAGCCACTCTTTCACCTCTTTACCGCTGGCTTTCACCACGACCAGGGTATTGGGATAGAGATACAAATCAGCGGCGTTACGGAAGGTAAGCTGACCTTTTTCGACTTCGACAAAGCTGGCCGGATCGTTCTTGCGTCCACCGACTTTAAACGGCGCAGCGGCGGAAAGTACCGGTAGTTTCGCCAGGTCCGGATCGCCCTGGATAAAATGTTCCACATAGGCTTTCTGCGCGTTATTCACCACCTGCACGGTCGGGTCGTCCTGAACCAGCGCCAGATAGCTGTACATGTTGTCGGCAGATTTACCGATTGGCTTGCTGACAAACTCACGCGTGGCATCGTGATCGGCTTTTAGGATCTCAACGATTTTTTGGTCTTCGCCAGCCAGTGATTTTTTGGCCGCGGCGTCATAAATCGGGCGCGCCTGCGCTTTCCCCTGCGTAACCTGCCATTTACCACTATCGTTATTCAGCACTAAATCTACTACGCCCAGGTGATCGCCCCACATGCCCGGCATCACCGCAGGAACGCCATTGAGCGTACCTGTTGTGATATCTGCGCCTTTGATGTTGGCAAAGTCTTTCCCCGGGAAAACGGCGTGAGCGTGACCAAACATAATGGCATCCACGCCCGGAACTTCACTGAGGTAGTAAACGGAGTTTTCCGCCATCGCCTGGTATGGGTCGGCAGAAAGCCCGGAGTGAGCAACCACCACCACGACATCGGCACCTTTGGCTCGCATTTCCGGCACGTATTTACGAGCGGTTTCCGTAATGTCATTCACCGTCACTTTGCCGCTGAGGTTGGCTTTATCCCAGGTCATGATCTGCGGCGGCACAAAACCGATATAGCCAATTTTCAGCGTCTGCTTGTTTCCTTCCTGATCGACAACCTCAGTCTCTTTGAGCAGATAAGGAGTAAACAGCGGCTTTTTGGTCTTAACGTCGATGATATTGGCGTTAACGTAAGGGAACTTCGCCCCGGCTAGCGCGTTGTGCAGATACTCAAGACCGTAGTTAAATTCATGGTTGCCAAGGTTACCCACTGCGTAATCCAGCGTATTCAGTGCCTTATATACCGGATGCGTTTCGCCCGCTTTCAGCCCCTTGGCCGCCATATAATCCCCGAGCGGGCTGCCCTGAATCAGATCACCGTTATCAACCAGCACGCTGTTTTTGACTTCACCACGTGCTGCGTTGATCAGGCTTGCCGTACGAACCAGGCCAAATTTTTCAGTCGGCGTATCTTTGTAATAATCGAAATCCATCATATTGCTATGCAAATCAGTGGTTTCCATTATACGCAGATCGACGGTCGCGGCATTGACGCTGGCTGCAATCAGCGTGGCCAGAAACGTTGCACTAAACTTAATCATCAGGGGCATCCTTTTAAGATCTAAGCCACAAAAGAAAATGTATATAAATCTTCTTGCTTACAGAACTGTGAATCATGACATGAATATAGCGTTTAAAACCGCAGACGCTATCACAGTTGGCGGATCCTTTGGCGATCGGGTATAAGTAAAACAACGAGTTAACACCACGACAGAAACGAGGTGGAGAATGTTAGAACATGTATGCCAGCTTGCACGGAATGCGGGCGATGCCATTATGCAGGTCTACGATGGAATCAAACCAATGGAGATTACCAGCAAGCAGGACGATTCTCCGGTCACGGCGGCGGATATCGCCGCGCATACGGTGATCCTCGAAGGATTACTGGCGCTGACGCCGGATATTCCGGTCCTGTCTGAAGAAGCGCCTCCTGGCTGGGATGTTCGCCAGCACTGGCAGCGCTACTGGCTGGTAGACCCGCTGGACGGTACCAAAGAGTTCATTAAGCGTAACGGTGAATTCACCGTCAATATTGCGCTTATCGAGCAAGGAAAGCCGGTAATGGGCGTGGTTTACGCGCCGGTGATGAAAGTGATGTACAGCGCGGCAGAAGGTAAAGCGTGGAAAGAAGAGTGCGGCGTGCGCAAACAAATCCATGTTCGTGACGCGCGTCCGCCGTTGGTGGTGATTAGCCGCTCGCATGCTGACAATGAGTTAAAAGAGTATCTGCAACAGTTGGGTGAGCACCAGACCACGTCGATTGGCTCATCGCTGAAGTTCTGCCTGGTGGCGGAAGGGCAGGCACAACTGTACCCACGTTTTGGGCCAACTAACGTATGGGACACCGCCGCTGGCCACGCCGTTGCCGCCGCAGCCGGGGCGCACGTTCACGACTGGCAGGGGAAATCTCTGGATTACACCCCACGTGAATCATTCCTCAACCCCGGCTTCCGCGTTGCTATTTACTGAGTAATTTGTGCAGCAGGGCAATAACCTGCTGCACCTCTTCCTGCGTCAACGCACCATCTTTTGCCCACTGAACGCGTCCGTCCTTGTCAAGTACGGCGATAGCGGAGCTCTCTTCATCCAGTTGCCAGGCTTTACGCGCAATGCCATTGCTGTCGACAATAAATTGTGACCACGGGTAGAGCTTCTTATTGCTCTCCAGACTGCTGCGCACAAACATACCTGAGCCAGGAATGGCGTCATCGGTGTTGACGATCGTGGTGGTCTGGTATTTGTCGTGCGGCAGGTTGGCCGCCTTGATTGCCTCGATCAGCGTAGCATTTTTCTCTTTGGCGGAGGTGCGTCCGGCAATGTGTTGCACAATTCGCACTTTCCCTGGCAGCTGCGCGCTATTCCAGCTTTTGTAGCTAAACTTATCGTTATCGAGAATCAGTTCGCCGCGATCGGCGATCCCCACCGGCGGTACGCGCTGGTTAGTCTCAAACGAATGCGCACAGGCAATCATCGGCAGCAGCAGGCACGACAGCGCCAGCAGTTTTTGTAAGGTCATAGGTTTTCCTTCTTTCTTTATTTTGCAGGTGATCCGACCACTTGGGTCTGGAATTTAATCATATGTGCGATTGATGCTTTTTCCCGCAAGCGCGATGCCAGTTTGCGGACGGGCGCACAAATCCTGCGAAAAATGAAGGCTTATACTGAAGACAGCGAAGCGTTGAAAAGATAATTCTGAATATTTGTAACCTGAAGGTAAATAAACTTATACACGCTGGAAACATGAGCGAGATAGTCTATAGTCATAGGGCATTAAAATTTGCGCCTGAGGATTGTCGGACCGATTGTGGTACCGCAAAGGCGTAATGCTCAGCAGGAGACAACAATGAAAATTTTCCAACGATACAACCCGCTGCAGGTGGCGAAGTACGTGAAGATCCTGTTTCGTGGACGGTTATATATCAAGGATGTAGGCGCTTTTGAATTTGATAAGGGTAAGATTCTTATCCCAAAAGTGAAGGACAAACTGCATTTTTCCGTGATGTCCGAAGTTAACCGTCAGGTCTTGCGTCTGCAAACTGAGATGGCTTGATCAAAGTGCTATG
>NZ_SZWS01000064.1:107524-109045 GCF_005281245.1 Citrobacter sp. wls826 | reverse complement strand
AAAAAAACGGCTCCTGAATGGGAGCCGTTGATGTTTCTGCAGGACGTTAAGACGCCTTTGCCTCTTCTTTTGCATCTGGCAGTTTCGGTACCAGTACGGTAGGTTTACTGTCCAGACGCGTCACCAGCAGCTGATCGATCTTGTAGTTATCGATATCCACCACTTCAAATTTGTAGCCTGAATACTTCACCGAGTCGGTGCGTTTCGGGATTTTACGCAGCATGAACATCATAAAGCCACCGATGGTTTCATAGTTGCCGGACTGCGGGAACTCATCGATATCCAGGACGCGCATAACGTCATCAATCGGCGTACCGCCATCGACTAACCATGAGTTTTCATCGCGCGCCACGATCTGCTCTTCCAGACCCTGACCGACTAAATCGCCCATCAGCGTAGTCATAACGTCGTTGAGCGTGATAATCCCCACCACCAGCGCGTACTCGTTCATGATGACGGCAAAGTCTTCGCCTGCGGTTTTGAAGCTTTCCAGCGCTTCAGAGAGCGTCAGCGTATCCGGCACAATCAGCGTATTGCGGATCTGTACGCCACTGTTCAGCGCCATGCTTTGGTTCGCCAGTACGCGGTTGAGGAGATCCTTTGAATCGACATAGCCAATGATGTGGTCGATATCTTCGTTACACACCAGAAATTTGGAGTGTGGGTGTTCCGCCACCTTGTTCTTCAGGCTTTGCTCATCTTCGTGGAGATCGAACCAGATAATATTCTCGCGCGAGGTCATGGAAGACGGTACGGTACGGGATTCCAGTTCGAACACATTTTCAATCAGCTCATGTTCCTGCTTACGCAGAACCCCTGCCAACGCACCCGCTTCGACCACGGCGTAAATATCGTCCGAGGTGATGTCGTCTTTACGCACCATCGGGATCTTAAACAGACGGAAGATGTTATTTGCCAGACCGTTAAAGAACCACACCAGCGGGCGGAAGACGAGCAGGCAGAAGCGCATCGGGTTGATGATACGCAAAGCCACAGCTTCTGGCGCAATCATACCGATGCGTTTCGGAGTTAAATCCGCGAACAGGATGAACAGGCCAGTAACCAGCGAGAACGACAGAATAAAGCTTAACTGTTCGGACAGCTCTGGAGTGAAGTACTTCGAGAAAAGGCTGTAAAACGCCGGGGAGAATGCCGCATCACCGACAATACCACCGAGAATAGCGACCGCGTTAAGGCCAATTTGCACGACGGTAAAAAACATGCCGGGGTTTTCCTGCATCTTCAAAACACGTTGTGCGTTTACGTTGCCTTCATCGGCAAGCAGTTTAAGTTTTATTTTGCGTGATGCAGCAAGCGAGATCTCGGATATCGAGAAAAACGCACTCACGGCGATCAGGCAGAGAATGACTAAAATACTGTTTAACATATCTTATCCGACCGTTAAGGCCAGATCCTCGGAAGGGATAAATTGATAAATCCGTGTGAAATACACATTGAAAACCGGTCCGAAGGGAGTGGACCGGCAATTTCAGGAGCTAGTATAGCGTAAGGTACTGTAAA
>NZ_SZWS01000064.1:100760-107464 GCF_005281245.1 Citrobacter sp. wls826 | reverse complement strand
CGATTATCCTTGTGGCGGCAGACAAACGCCAATCCCGCCAATGCCACAGTACCCATAAGGATTTTTATGCAGATACTGCTGGTGATCGTCCTCGGCATAGTAAAACGGGGTTGCGGTAGTGATTTCCGTTGTAATGGTGCGCTCGTCGCCAGCGGCGGTCATTGCTGCCTGAAAACGCTCAAGGCTTGCCCGTGCCGCGACGGTTTGCTCCGGCGTTAACGGGTAAATGGCGGAGCGATACTGCGTCCCCTGGTCGTTCCCCTGACGCATGCCCTGCGCCGGGTCGTGATTTTCCCAGAACACCTGCAGCAGTTGCTCGTAGCTGATAACATGCGGATCATAGACGACGCGTACCGCTTCGGCGTGTCCGGTATCGCCGGAACACACTTCCCGATAGGTTGGGTTAGGGGTGTAGCCGCCGGTATATCCGGCCGCTGTGCTGTATACCCCGGGTAATGACCAGAATAAACGTTCAACGCCCCAGAAACATCCCATGGCGAAAAAGGCTATCTCCATACCGTCGGGCACGTTGGTCATCGAATGTTGGTTAACCGCATGCAGCGTTGCCACTGGCATCGGGGTGTTGCGTCCAGGTAGGGCATCTGCTTGAGTAACAAGATGCTTTCTATCAAATAAACTCATGGCCGTTCTCCCGAAATCAGTCATTTGGGTTAAGGTTGTAACGAGACGCGTCTTTGCCCACAATAAACGGCGTGAATACGTCTAGAGTTAAACATAAGAAATATTTGGGTTGTCGTCTGTTTTTCAACTCTTATTGTTGATTTTTTGTTAAGCCGAGGAACGGCATAGTATTTTTTTCCAGGGGTGGGAAAAAAGGATATTCAGGAGAAAATGTGCCACATATCCGTCAGTTATGTTGGGTGGGATTACTGTGCTTAAGTGGCTCCGCAGCCGCAGCGAATGTTCGCTTACAGGTCGAGGGATTATCAGGACCGCTGGAGAAAAACGTCCGTGCGCAGCTATCCACGATTCAAAGTGATGAAGTCACTCCAGACCGACGCTTTCGTGCGCGCGTTGATGATGCCATCCGCGAAGGGCTAAAAGCGCTGGGCTACTTTGAGCCCACCATTGATTTTGAGCTGCGTCCGCCGCCGGCGAAAGGACGCCAGGTGCTGATTGCCAAAGTGACCCCTGGTGAGCCGGTGCTGATTGGCGGCACCGAAGTGATTCTGCGCGGTGGCGCACGTACGGATAAAGATTACCTGGATCTGCTGAAAACGCGACCGGCAATCGGCACCGTGCTGAATCAGGGGGACTATGATAACTTCAAAAAATCACTCACCAGCGTAGCGCTGCGCAAAGGCTATTTCGACAGTGAATTTAATAAAAGCCAGCTTGGGATAGCGCTCGAACGCCGCCAGGCATTCTGGGATATCGATTACAACAGCGGTGAACGCTATCGCTTTGGGCATGTCACTTTTGAAGGCTCGCAAATTCGCGATGAGTACCTGCAAAATCTGGTGCCCTTTAAAGAGGGTGAAGAGTACGAGTCGAAAGATCTGGGCGAACTGAACCGTCGTCTGTCGGCGACCGGATGGTTTAATTCCGTGGTCGTCGCACCGGAATTTGATAAAGCCCGTGAAACCAAAGTGCTGCCGCTGAAAGGCGTGGTGTCGCCGCGAACTGAAAATACCATCGAAACCGGGGTCGGTTACTCAACTGACGTCGGTCCACGGGTGAAGACCTCGTGGAAAAAGCCGTGGATGAACTCCTATGGCCACAGCCTGACCACCAGCGCCAGCATCTCTGCGCCAGAGCAGGTTCTTGATTTCAGTTATAAAATGCCGCTATTAAAGAACCCGCTGGAGCAGTATTACCTGGTGCAGGGGGGCTTTAAGCGTACCGATTTAAACGATACCGAGCAGGACTCCACTACGCTTGCGGTTTCCCGCTACTGGGATCTCTCCAGCGGCTGGCAGCGCGCGATTAACCTGCGCTGGAGCCTCGACCACTTTACCCAGGGTAACGTCACTAACACCACCATGCTGCTCTATCCGGGCGTGATGATCAGCCGGACGCGCTCGCGCGGCGGTCTGATGCCAGTCTGGGGCGACTCCCAACGTTATTCCATCGATTACTCCAACACGGCCTGGGGTTCAGACGTTGATTTCTCCGTCTTCCAGGCGCAAAACGTCTGGATCCGCACGCTGTACGATCGTCATCGCTTTGTAATGCGCGGCAACCTCGGCTGGATCGAAACCGGGGACTTCGACAAAGTACCGCCGGATCTGCGTTTCTTCGCCGGGGGCGATCGCAGCATTCGCGGCTACAAATACAAATCTATTTCGCCTGAAGGCAGCGACGGCAAGCTGAAAGGGGCCTCGAAGCTAGCGACCGGCTCGTTGGAATATCAGTACAACGTGACCGGAAAATGGTGGGGCGCGATGTTTGTCGATAGCGGCGAAGCGGTCAGCGATATCCGCAGAAGCGATTTCAAAACCGGTGCCGGGGTCGGCGTACGCTGGCAATCGCCAGTGGGACCCATCAAGCTCGACTTTGCTGTCCCTGTGGGCGACAAAGATGAACATGGTTTACAGTTTTACATCGGTCTGGGGCCTGAATTATGAGTTTATGGAAGAAGATAAGCCTCGGCGTGCTGATTTTTATCCTGCTGTTGTTAGGCACGGTGGCGTTCCTCGTCGGCACCACTTCGGGCCTGCATCTGATCTTCAAAGCGGCGAATCGTTGGGTTCCGGGGCTGGAGATTGGTCAGGTCACCGGCGGCTGGCGGGATTTATCGCTCAAAAATATTCGTTATGACCAACCTGGCGTGGCGGTGAATGCTGGCGAAGTGCATCTGGCCGTGGGGCTTAACTGCCTGTGGGACAGCAGCCTGTGCATCAACGATCTGTCGCTGAAAAATATCAACGTGGCGATCGACAGCAAAAAGATGCCGCCATCAGCGCCGGTTGAAGAGGAAGAGAGCGGTCCGCTTAACCTTTCCACACCTTACCCAATCACGCTTTCGCGCGTGGCGCTGAACAACATCAATATCAAAATCGATGACACCACGGTTTCGGTGCTGGAATTTACCTCCGGCCTGAACTGGCAGGAAAAAACGCTAACCCTGAAGCCAACGTCATTACAGGGGCTGCTGATTGCCCTGCCTAAAGTGGCGGAAGTGGCGCAGGAAGAGGTTGTCGAACCAAAGATTCAAAATCCGCAACCGGATGAAAAACCGCTCGGCGAAACGCTAAAAGATCTGTTCTCAAAGCCGGTGCTGCCGGAAATGACCGATGTCCATCTGCCGCTCAATCTCAACATTGAAGCGTTTCGCGGCGAGCAGCTGCGCGTGACCGGGGATACGGATTTAACGGTACATAACATGCTGCTGAAAGTGAGCAGCATTGACGGCAACATGAAACTCGATGCACTGGATATCGACTCGAATCAGGGGACGGTAAAAGCCAGCGGCACGGCGCAACTGACCGACACGTGGCCGGTCGATATTACGTTAAACAGCACGCTCAACGTCGACCCGTTAAAAGGCGAAAAGGTGAAGCTGAAGGTCGGCGGCGCGCTGCGTGAACAGCTGGAAGTCGGCGTAAATCTGTCTGGTCCGGTGGATATGGACCTGCGGGCGCAGGCGCGTCTGGCGGAAGCCGGATTGCCGCTCAACCTTGAGGTGGTGAGTAAGCAGGTTTACTGGCCGTTTACTGGCGACAAGCAGTTCCAGGCTGATGACATCAAGCTCAAACTGACCGGTAAGATGACCGACTATACGCTGTCGATGCGTACCGCTGTGAAAGGGCAGGATATTCCTCCGGCTACCATCACGCTGGACGCCAAAGGCAACGAACAGCAGATCAATCTCGACAAACTCAGCGTTGCGGCGCTGGAAGGGAAAACTGAGCTGAAAGCGCTGGTGGACTGGCAGCAGGCGATCAGCTGGCGCGGGGAGCTAACGCTGGATGGCATCAACACGGCGAAAGCGATCCCGGAGTGGCCATCAAAACTGAATGGCCTGGTGAAAACTCGCGGCAGTCTGTACGGCGGAAGCTGGCAGATGGAGGTGCCCGAGCTGAAGCTGACCGGCAACGTGAAGCAGAACAAGGTTAATGTGCACGGCTCGCTGAAGGGTAACAGCTACCTGCAGTGGACGATCCCGGGCCTGCATCTGGAACTGGGACGCAACAGCGCGGATGTGAAAGGGGAACTGGGGGTCAAAGACCTCAATCTCGACGCGACGATTGATGCCCCGAGCCTGGATAACGCGCTGCCGGGACTGGGCGGTACGGCGAAAGGGCTGGTAAAAGTTCGCGGTACGGTTGAAGCGCCACAGCTGCTGGCGGATATCACCGCCCGGGGTCTGCGCTGGCAGGAGCTGTCCGTCGCTCAGGTGCGCGTCGAAGGCGACGTGAAATCGGCAGAGCAAATCGCTGGTAATCTCAACGTTCGCGTAGAGCGGATTGTACAGCCTGACGTGAATATTGGCCTGGTTACGCTCAATGCCAAAGGTAGCGAAAAGCAGCATGAGCTGCAGCTGCGCATTCAGGGGGAACCGGTCTCCGGGCAGCTCTCCCTGGCAGGTAGCTTTGATCGCAAAGAGCAGCGCTGGAAAGGTGCGTTAAGCGATACCCGCTTCCAGACGCCGGTCGGTCCGTGGTCCCTTAACCGCCCTGTCGCGCTGGATTATCGCAATCAGGAACAGAAAATCAGCATTGGGCCGCACTGCTGGAACAACCCGAATGCGGAACTGTGCGTACCGCAAACCATTGATGCCGGTGCACAAGGACGCGCGGTGGTGAACCTTAACCGCTTTGACCTGGCGATGCTAAAACCGTTTATGCCGGATACAACCCAGGCCAGCGGCGTTTTCACTGGCAAAGCAGATGTGAGCTGGGACACCACCAAAGAAGGGCTGCCGCAGGGGCAGGTTACGCTGAGCGGACGTAACGTGAAGGTCACGCAAAGCGTGAACGATGCGCCGCTCCCTGTGGCGTTTGAAACGCTGAATCTGACCGCCGACCTGCACAATAACCGTGCCGAGCTGGGCTGGCTGATTCGCCTGACCAACAACGGGCAGTTTGACGGCCAGGTGCAGGTGACTGATCCGCAAGGACGCCGCAGTCTCGGCGGCAACGTCAACATCCGCAACTTCAATCTGGCGATGGTGAACCCCATTTTCTCGCGCGGTGAAAAAGCGGCTGGGGTGATCAACGCCAACCTACGTCTGGGCGGTGATGTGCAAAGCCCGCAACTGCTCGGACAACTGCAACTGAGCGGTCTGGATATCGACGGCAACTTTATGCCGTTTGACATGCAGCCAAGCCAGTTAGCCGTTAACTTCACCGGAACACGCTCAACGCTGGCGGGCGTGGTGCGTACGCAGCAGGGCGAAATTAACCTGAGCGGCGATGCCGACTGGAGTCAGATAGACAACTGGCGGGCGCGCGTTGCGGCTAAAGGCAGCAGGGTTCGTATTACCGTGCCGCCGATGGTCCGCCTGGACGTATCGCCGGACGTGGTCTTTGAAGCCACGCCGAGCCTGTTTACCCTTGATGGCAACGTGGATGTGCCGTGGGCGCGTATCGTGGTACACGACCTTCCGGAGAGCGCGGTAGGGGTTTCCAGCGATATGGTCATGCTTAACAACAATCTGCAACCGGAGAAACCGCAGACAGCAGGTATTCCGATCAACAGCAACCTGAACATCCACGTCGGTAACAACGTGCGTATTGACGCCTTTGGTCTAAAAGCGCGTCTGACGGGCGATCTGAAAGTGGTGCAGGATAAGCAGGGGCTGGGGCTGAACGGACAAATTAATATTCCGAGCGGACGTTTCCATGCCTATGGTCAGGATCTGATTGTGCGTAAGGGCGAGCTGTTGTTCTCCGGTCCGCCTGATCAGCCGTTACTCAACATCGAAGCAATTCGTAACCCGGAAGCCACCGAAGACGACGTGATCGCCGGGGTTCGCGTCACGGGCACCGCCGATGAACCGAAGGCGGAGATCTTCTCCGACCCGGCGATGTCGCAGCAAATGGCGCTTTCCTACCTGCTACGCGGACAAGGACTGGATAGCGAACAGAGCGACAGCGCGGCAATGACTTCAATGCTTATTGGTCTGGGGGTTGCACAAAGTGGTCAGGTTGTGGGTAAAATCGGGGAGACATTTGGCGTAAGCAATCTGGCACTGGACACACAAGGGGTGGGTGATTCATCTCAGGTGGTTGTCAGCGGATACGTACTGCCAGGTCTGCAGGTGAAATATGGTGTGGGTATATTTGACTCCTTAGCGACACTCACGCTACGTTATCGTCTGATGCCTAAGCTATATCTGGAAGCAGTGTCTGGCGTAGATCAGGCACTTGATTTGCTCTATCAGTTCGAGTTTTAGCAATGCGAATATTTGTCTACGGCAGTTTACGAACCAAACAAGGCAACAGCCACTGGATGACCAATGCCCTGTTGCTGGGAAATTTCAGTATCGACAACTACCAGTTGTATAGCCTGGGCCACTATCCAGGCGCCGTTCCAGGAGAGGGAACAGTACACGGGGAAGTTTATCGTATTGATAACGCCACGCTGGCAGAGCTTGACGCTCTGCGTACCCGTGGCGGTGAATACGCACGCCAGTTAATTCAAACGCCGTACGGAAGTGCATGGATGTACGTGTACCAACGTCCGGTTGATGGCTTAACGCTGATTGAAAGCGGTAACTGGTTAGACCGAGACCAGTA
>NZ_SZWS01000064.1:86160-100714 GCF_005281245.1 Citrobacter sp. wls826 | reverse complement strand
CACGCCACCCTCGGGTGGCGTTGTTTTATTCTGGATTTAAAACTCCACGCGCGCGCCGAGGTTATAGCGGCGTCCTTCCACCTGTGCGGATTCGTTCCACGCGGTTGTCAGTTTCGGATCTTCATCCAACACGTTGTAGACTCCAGCCATCAGTTGCGTGTGCTTATTGAGCTGATAACGTACGCCTACGTCCACCATCGTGTAGTCATCGTATTTATAGTTATTGCCGCTGTTGCGGTTACTGCTGCGATAATTCACCGTACTCCATACGTCCAGGCTTTGCGTTGCCGCCCAGTTCAGCGACAGATTCGCCATATGGCGTGGATAATCGTTTAGCGCGTAGCCTTTGTTAACGCCGCTTTTTTGTTCGCTGTGGTTCCAGGTGTAGTTAGCGTTGGCTTTTACATCGGCTGTAATCTGCCAGTCGGCATTCAGTTCTATACCGTATACATCCGCCTCGCTGACGTTGAAGTATTTACTGACGGAATCCGCGTTGTAGCCGTTGACGGAGCACTGGTTCGTCGACGTGGTTTCACAAATAGTTTGTTCAGCAATTTTGTCTTTGAACTGCGTATAGAAGACGGTGCTGTCGAGCGATAGCGCATCTCCCGTCCAGTAGAGGCCCAGTTCAGAGTTAACGCTTTGTTCAGGTTTCAGGTCGTCGTTACCAACGGTGAGGAAGGGATAAGGTACGGTTGAGCCGTAAGGGGTTACGAAGTTGCTGGACGTCGCACGCAGCTCCGGTTTTTTATAGCCTGCGGAAACGCCGCCTTTCAGCGCCCAGTCATTGCTAAAGGCCCAGTTACCGTACATTTTCGGCGTAATATGTGTGCCAAAATTGTCATCCTGGTCCATCCTCGCTGACGTGGTCAGGATGAAATCGCCAATGCTCCAGCCGTCTTCAGCAAACAATGCCCAACCGTTACGGCTGATTTTGGTCACCGGGTCAGATCCGGGCAGCGTTTTGTTGGCCACATCAAAGCGGTCATTCAGCTCTTCGCGCGTGAAATTCGCCCCAACGGTCAGTTTATGGGTGTCGAGCGTGAAAGTGGTTTGCGAATTGGCGACGTAGTTCTCCATCTGCACATACTGCGGGGATTGTCCGTCATAAACGTACTTCGAACGGCCTTTTTCATAGTTTATGTAGTTGGTCGTCGCGATGGTGTCGTCTGCATACCAGCCGGTATGCGTCAGGGTGGCGGCGTTACGATCGAACAGCCATGACCACGGCGCACCGCGTTTCTGGGTACGGTTTTTTTCCTGCTCACCGGTGACCACGTTGAGATCGAACAGGTTATTCTCGCTGGCGGCCAGGCCCAATGTCATATCAACGGATTTACGATTGTGTTTGCCAAAATAGTTATTGCGATCGTCATCGCGACGGTCAAGCCAGTCGGCCGCCACGCTAAGGCCGAGAACATCGGGCACAATCGGCCCCATGGTAAACAAATTCATCTGGCTGGTATTACCTAAATACTGGTGTTCCTGCAGCCAGGTATTGGCAGCAATTGCCGTGGTCCACTCTTTTGCGCCGTACGGTTTTTTGGTAATGACGTTAACCACACCGCCGATGGCGTCTGAACCGTACAGCGAGGACATCGGCCCACGGATAACTTCGATACGCTCAATGGCCTCCATTGGCGGTAAGAAGTTGGCTTCAGTACCAATATCATGTCCGTAAGGGCGAGATTCACCGGTATTTTGTTTGACGCTGTTGACCATAAAAGCGGTATAGGACGGGTCCATGCCGCGGATCATAATGCTACCGGCGTTCATGCCGCTGCTGTTGGTGACCGAGACGCCGGGAAGGTTTTTAATGGCTTCACCGATGCTACGGTCCGGCTGAATATCCAGCGTGTTACGATCAATAACTGAAATAGTGGCCGGCGCTTCGCGTTTTTGCTGCGAGAATCCGGATGCGGTGATCACCATTTCATCTTCGCTAGTGCGTGAGGTCTCGGTGAGTTCTTCTGCCTGGGTGGGGAAAATAACACCGCCTGAGAATGCAACGATCCCTGTCAGCGTAATAAGTTGACGCGTTTTCATAATATAGAAACCTGAAAAGTAAAAAATAAAAACATCACCTTGCAGCTCAAAAAAGCTGCAAGGTGCAGATGGTTTTTTAATTATTAATATTTAGAGAGATCGATTTTCAGCACGTAGTCGGGCTTCACACCTATCATTTTTTCCGACTGTTTGACGCTGACGTACAGGGTGTTAGCATCTGCCGAGAGCGCCAGACTGTTAGGTAAGGCATTGGTTTCAATGCTTTGTTTTACCTGATAGGTCTTGCTGTTCACAATGCTGATGCGTTTAGCATTACGGTGGGTGATATAAACTTCCTGGCGTTTTTCGTTATATATCACTGCCAGCGAGTTAATAACCTTAATTGGTGCAATAACCTTACCGGTATTAAGATCAACAACCAGTACGTCCGCTAAATCCGGATCGGTCAGGAATGCGCGGTTATTTTTTGCATCCAGGGCAATATTCAGGAAAAAATGTTTTTTATCTGGCTCAATGGTAAAGCGATTAATAATTTGATGGTTGGTGGTATCCAGCGTAATAAGCTCGTTTCGGCCGTTCACAACATACAGGCGGTTCTTATTTGCATCCACGGCCATGCCGGTCGGGTACTGGCCCATGTTCTCGAGGGTGGCGATTTTCTCGCGCTTTTGTGTGTCCACCACCCAGACTATGCCCTTTTCAGCCACGCCGGAAACGTACAGACGGTGGTGCTGTTTATCGAGCACCATTTCACGCGTATGAACAATATCTTTCGGGTTTTTGGCTTCGCTCAGTTGCAGTATCGCCAGCTCTTTACCGCTGCGGGTATCGACTAGCGTTACTGAACCTTCCAGCGTGTTGCCGACATACAGCACCTGGTTTTCTTCATCCAGCGCGGTGGCAAAGGCACGACGGCTGGTGTCGATGACTTCAGTCGTCGTGAGTTTCTCCAGATCGAGTTTGTAGATAAGCCCGCTGGTTTTATCTTTATCAAACGACGGCGACGAGGCGACAAAAAGCGCATTCTGCTGGCTATCAACCGCCAGCTCATACACGCCGTTACCGACATCGCGAGTCAGAAAATCTTTCTCAGGTAGCGTCTGCGCCACGCTGGACAGGCTGGTAAATAACAGCGCTGTGGCGAGTGCCACGCAGGAATAGCGTTTCAGGGACTTCACATTGTGGAGGTTCATTGACTTTTATTCACATTTATTTACATGATGAGAATGATAATGAGATCTAATATCATTCGCAATTAAGATAAATGAAATGTGACTACCCATTCTGGTAGGTCAAAAAGAAAACAGCGAAGGGGAGAGGTGGTAGAACGTAGAAATTTAAAAACCCTTACTAACCAGAGACTGGCGTTCAGGGTTTTAAGCTAACGCGAACTTACTTCTTCGCGCGCTCGAAAGAAGCAACGATTTCAGCTTTAGCGGCTTCAGCGTTGTCCCAACCGTCAACTTTCACCCATTTGCCCGCTTCGAGATCTTTGTAGTGTTCGAAGAAGTGGGTGATCTGTGCTTTCAGCAGTTCCGGCAGGTCGGTCACATCTTTGATGTGATCGTATTCTTTACTCAGCTTAGTGTGCGGAACCGCAACCAGTTTCGCATCTTCACCGGATTCGTCAGTCATTTTCAGTACGCCAACCGGACGGCAGCGGATCACTGAACCTGGCTCCAGCGGGTACGGAGTCGGGACAAGAACGTCTACTGGGTCACCGTCCAGAGACAGGGTGTGGTTGATGTAACCGTAGTTGCACGGATAGAACATCGCGGTGGACATGAAGCGGTCAACGAACAGGGCGCCGCTCTCTTTGTCAACTTCGTATTTGATCGGATCTGCGTTGGCAGGGATCTCGATAACAACGTAGATATCTTCCGGCAGATCTTTACCGGCAGGGACGTTGAGTAAGCTCATGTCTGTTTCCTTTAAATAAGCTATGGCAAACAAGTGGCGGGTATTATAGCCAACTCGCGCTGAATGTCTCCGCTTGTTTTCGCTTTCTCTGCGCTCATTTTCTTCTTTTTACCCCTCTCTCGTGACAGAAAAATCCATATCTTCAGCCGCATTTTTCATAGCGGGATGAAAGCGATTACAAAGTTGTGATTAACGTTTTATTTACTTTTTTGAAGTGTGATGTAACGCAATTCGTTACATGCTCAATTGTCTATAGTTTTTTCGCGACGGTTTATTAACCAACAATAATCACCCTACGAGGACGCACTTATGTGGAAGCGCTTACTTTTAGTCACAGCAGTTTCGGCAGCCATGTCGTCTATGGCAATGGCAGCCCCTTTAACCGTAGGATTTTCGCAAGTTGGCTCTGAATCCGGCTGGCGCGCCGCAGAAACCAACGTTGCGAAAAGCGAGGCTGAAAAGCGTGGTATTACGCTGAAAATCGCTGACGGCCAGCAAAAGCAGGAAAACCAGATTAAAGCAGTTCGCTCATTTGTTGCGCAGGGCGTTGACGCCATCTTTATTGCGCCGGTCGTGGCAACGGGTTGGGAACCGGTTTTAAAAGAAGCTAAAGATGCCGACATTCCGGTCTTTTTGCTCGATCGTTCCATCGATGTAAAAGACAAATCTCTCTATATGACCACGGTCACCGCCGACAACGTGCTGGAAGGTAAATTGATCGGCGACTGGTTGATTAAACAGGTGAACGGCAAGCCGTGTAACGTCGTTGAGCTGCAAGGGACCGTCGGGGCCAGCGTGGCCATCGATCGTAAAAAAGGGTTTGCTGAAGCCATCGCCAACGCGCCAAACATTAAGATTATCCGCTCACAGTCCGGCGACTTCACCCGCAGTAAAGGGAAAGAAGTGATGGAGAGCTTTATCAAAGCGGAAAACAATGGCAAGAACATCTGCATGGTTTACGCCCATAACGATGACATGGTGATCGGGGCGATCCAGGCGATTAAAGAAGCGGGCCTGAAACCCGGCAAAGATATTCTGACCGGTTCCATCGACGGCGTACCGGATATCTACAAAGCAATGATTGACGGTGAAGCCAACGCCAGCGTCGAGCTGACGCCGAATATGGCAGGCCCGGCATTCGACGCGCTGGAGAAATTCAAAAAAGACGGCACGATGCCTGAAAAGCTGACCATTACCAAGTCGATCCTCTATCTGCCGGATACCGCGAAAGAAGAGTTAGAGAAGAAGAAAAACATGGGCTACTAGTTTTGCTGCCGGTCTTCCGTAGGCCTGATGGCGTTGCGCTTATCAGGCCTACGAAAAGGCCGTGATTTCGTACCGGAGGAATGCCATGACCACCGACCCCCATCAGGAAATCCTCCGCACCGAAGGATTGAGCAAATTCTTTCCCGGCGTCAAAGCGCTGGATAACGTGGATTTCAGCTTGCGTCGCGGTGAGATTATGGCGCTGCTGGGAGAAAACGGAGCCGGTAAATCGACGCTGATCAAAGCGCTGACCGGCGTTTACCATGCCGATCGCGGCACGATCTGGCTCGAAGGCCAGCCTATCTCCCCCAAAAATACCGCCCATGCCCAGCAGTTGGGGATCGGTACCGTGTATCAGGAAGTGAATCTGCTGCCCAATATGTCGGTAGCGGATAACTTGTTTATTGGCCGTGAACCGCGGCGTTTTGGCCTGCTGCTGCGCAAGCAGATGGAAAAACGCGCGACGGAGTTGATGGCGTCATACGGTTTTTCCCTCGACGTGCGCGAGCCGCTGAACCGCTTTTCCGTGGCGATGCAGCAGATCGTCGCCATCTGTCGGGCGATCGATCTCTCCGCGAAAGTGCTGATCCTCGATGAGCCCACCGCCAGTCTTGATACCCAGGAAGTAGAAATGCTGTTCGGCCTGATGCGGCATCTGCGCGATCGGGGCGTCAGTCTGATCTTCGTTACCCATTTCCTCGATCAGGTCTATCAGGTCAGCGATCGCATTACCGTCCTGCGTAACGGCGGCTTCGTTGGCTGCCGTGAAACCCGCGAACTGCCACAGATCGAACTGGTCAAAATGATGCTGGGTCGCGAACTGGATACCCATGCGCTACAGCGTGCGGGCCGTACGCTGCTGAGTGATAAACCAGTGGCGGCCTTTAGCGACTTTGGCAAGAAAGGCACCATCGCGCCGTTTGATCTACAGGTGCGTCCTGGTGAGATCGTCGGTCTCGCTGGACTGCTGGGATCCGGGCGAACGGAAACGGCGGAGGTGATCTTCGGTATTAAACCCGCCGACAGCGGCAGTGCGCTGATCAAAGGCAAAGCGCAGACCTTGCGATCGCCGCATCAGGCTTCGTGTCTGGGGATCGGCTTCTGTCCGGAGGATCGCAAAACGGATGGTATTATCGCCGCCGCTTCGGTGCGGGAAAACATCATTCTGGCATTACAGGCGCAGCGTGGCTGGCTGCGGCCTATTCCGCGGAAAGAACAAAATGAGATTGCCGAGCGTTTTATCCGCCAGCTCGGAATTCGCACCCCCAACGCTGAACAGCCGATCGAGTTTCTCTCTGGCGGCAATCAGCAAAAAGTATTGCTCTCGCGCTGGTTACTGACCAAACCGCAGTTCCTGATCCTCGATGAACCCACGCGTGGGATCGACGTCGGCGCGCATGCCGAGATCATTCGCCTGATCGAAACGCTGTGCGCGGATGGTCTGGCGCTGCTGGTGATTTCATCCGAACTGGAAGAGTTAGTGGGCTATGCCGATCGGGTCATTATTATGCGCGATCGCAAACAGGTGGCTGAGATCCCGCTGGCTGAACTGTCCGTACCGGCGATCATGAACGCCATTGCGGCCTAAGGAGACTATGGTGATGCCTCAATCTCTCCCTCAATCCACTCCGTCGCAACGGCGATTCCGCTGGCCAAAGGGCATGCCACAACTGGTGGCGCTACTGCTGGTGCTGCTGGTGGATAGCCTGGTCGCGCCACACTTTTATCAGGTGATTTTGCAAGATGGTCGGCTGTTCGGTAGCCCGATTGATATTCTCAACCGTGCCGCCCCCGTGGCGCTGTTAGCGATTGGCATGACGCTGGTGATTGCCACCGGCGGCATCGACCTTTCCGTGGGCGCTGTCATGGCCATTGCCGGTGCCACCACCGCGGCGATGACGGTGGCCGGGCACAGTTTGCCGGTGGTGCTGCTTGCCGCCTTAGGCTCCGGCATTCTGGCAGGGTTATGGAACGGGATTCTGGTGGCAATCCTCAAGATCCAACCGTTCGTTGCCACGCTAATCCTGATGGTGGCCGGACGCGGAGTGGCGCAGCTTATCACCTCCGGGCAGATCGTCACCTTCAATTCGCCCGAACTGTCGTGGTTTGGCAGCGGCTCGCTCTTACTGTTCCCCACGCCAGTGATCATTGCACTGTTAACGCTGGTGGTGTTCTGGCTACTGACGCGTAAAACGGCGCTGGGGATGTTTATTGAAGCGGTAGGCATCAACATTCGTGCGGCAAAAAACGCCGGGGTGAACACGCGCATTATCGTGATGCTCACCTATGTGCTGAGCGGTCTGTGTGCGGCTATCGCCGGCATTATCGTCACGGCGGATATCCGCGGGGCAGATGCCAATAACGCCGGATTGTGGCTGGAACTGGATGCCATCCTGGCGGTAGTCATTGGCGGCGGCTCGCTGATGGGCGGGCGCTTTAATCTGCTGCTGTCGGTGGTCGGGGCATTGATTATTCAGGGCATGAACACCGGGATTTTACTGTCGGGCTTCCCGCCAGAACTAAATCAAGTGGTCAAAGCCGTGGTGGTGTTGTGTGTGCTGGTCGTGCAATCACAACGCTTTATCAGCCTGATAAAAGGAGTGCGTGGTCATGATAAAACGTAATTTACCGCTGATGATCACCCTCGGCGTGTTTGTGCTGGGTTACCTCTACTGCCTGACACAGTTTCCGGCTTTTGCTTCAACCAGAGTTATCTGCAATATCCTGACCGATAACGCTTTTCTGGGCATCATCGCCGTGGGCATGACCTTCGTGATTCTCTCTGGCGGGATCGACCTGTCCGTTGGCTCGGTGATCGCGTTTACCGGCGTATTTCTGGCGAAGGCCATTGGCTACTGGGGTATATCTCCGCTGTTGGCGTTTCCCCTGATTCTGCTGATGGGCTGCGCGTTTGGCGCGTTTATGGGGTTACTGATTGATGCGCTGAAGATCCCAGCATTCATTATTACCCTGGCGGGAATGTTCTTCCTGCGCGGCGTCAGCTATCTGGTGTCTGAAGAGTCGATCCCAATTAACCATCCGGTTTATGACATGCTCTCAAGCCTGGCATGGAAAATTCCCGGCGGCGGTCGCCTGAGTGCAATGGGATTGCTGATGCTGGCGGTAGTCGTCATTGGCATATTCCTGGCGCACCGTACGCGCTTTGGTAATCAGGTTTACGCGATTGGCGGCAACGCCACCTCTGCCAACCTGATGGGGATCTCAACCCGCAGCACGACCATCCGTATCTATATGCTGTCGACCGGGCTTGCGACGCTTGCCGGCATTGTCTTTTCAATTTACACCCAGGCGGGTTATGCGCTGGCGGGCGTCGGCGTTGAGCTGGATGCGATTGCCTCAGTCGTGATTGGCGGAACCCTGTTGAGCGGTGGGGTCGGTACGGTGTTAGGAACGTTGTTTGGTGTCGCCATTCAGGGGTTGATCCAGACCTACATTAATTTTGACGGCACATTAAGTTCCTGGTGGACGAAGATCGCGATTGGCATTTTATTGTTTATTTTTATTGCCTTACAGCGCGGCCTGACGGTACTTTGGGAAAATCGTCAAAGCTCGCCAGTAACCAGAGTGGGGACGGCGGCAACACCAAAGTAACATCCTGATTTTTCACTAAACATTTAAATACCTAAACTTTTTCCGGTTGTAGTCGATAGGTTCTGTACAGGTCTGTTTTAACCCTACAACCGGAAATATAACGATGCCAAAATCCCTTTCAATTCGATCAAGTTTGTTGGTGTTATTGTCTCTGCTGACGTTCCTTCTGTTGCTGACCGGCGGTATGGGGCTATATGCCTCTACCCATATCATTACTTCGTTGATTTACCACGGTATTATGAGCGCCTCGATGTTAGCTGCCCTCGCATTGCTGGCGGTGATTTGGTTCATGCTGCGAAATAAGTTTCTCAAGCCGCTGGATAATATGGTTGAGCAACTGGAACGCCTGGCGACGGGGGATTTGTCGCCGGTTACCGCGCTGTCGGCCAGCGCCGAATTCAACCGTCTGAACGCGGCAATGGATGAAATGCGCCATGCGTTGGGCGACTCGGTACAGCGTGTCCGCGATGCCAGTTTACAAATTGATATTGGTAGCCGTGAGCTGACGGCCGGGAACCAGCATCTGGCGCAACGTACTGAATCGACAGCCACTTCGCTGGAGCAGACCGCAGCCAGTATGGAAGAGCTCACGGCGACCGTGAAACAGAATGCGCAGAACGCGGAACAGGCACACCAGTTGGCAAAATCGGTGTCGGATACCGCCGATCGCGGCAGTGAGATGGTGTGCTATGTGATTGAGAAAATGCGCGATATTTCCGGCAGTTCCAGCCGAATCGCCGACATCCTCAGCGTAATCGACGGTATTGCTTTCCAGACCAATATCCTTGCGCTAAATGCTTCTGTTGAAGCGGCGCGTGCCGGTGAGCAAGGGCGGGGCTTTGCGGTCGTTGCAGGTGAAGTGCGTAATCTGGCCAGCCGCAGCGCCGAGGCGGCAAAAGAGATCCGCACGTTAATCAGCGATTCACACACCCACGTGGGAGAAGGCAGCGAGCTGGCGCAGCAGGCGGGCGAAACCATGGATGAGATTGCCAATGAAGTGATGCGCATGACCAAACTGATGCGTGAAATTGCCAGCGCGTCGCAGGAACAGAGTCGCGGCATTGAGCAGGTGAATATCGCGGTGATTCAGATGGATGAAACGGCGCAGCAAAATGCGGCGCTGGTACAGCAATCTTCAGCGGCTACCCGCTCGCTGGAAGAGCAGTCACATGCGCTGCTCGAAGCAATGGCGGCGTTTAAAGTACAAACGGCGTAGGGGATAAATTTGCCGGATGATGGCGTTAACACGTCTCATCCGGCAAAGCGTATTACGCGTCCGGGAATTCGCGGATAAAGCGTTCTACATCTTCAACCATATGGTCGTTACCTACGAAGAAGGAGCGACGCTGGTGCAGGCTTTCCGGGGTGATATCCAGAATGCGATCCTTACCATCGCTCGCTTTGCCGCCCGCCTGCTCGGCCAGGAAGGCCATCGGATTGCATTCGTACAGCAGACGCAGCTTCCCTTGCGGGTGGCTGGCTGTGCTTGGGTACAGGTAGATCCCGCCTTTGAGCAGATTACGATGGAAATCCGCAACCAGAGAGCCAATGTAGCGCGAGGTGTACGGGCGCTGAGTTGACTTATCTTCTTCCTGGCAGAATTTAATGTACTTCTTCACGCCGTTCGGGAATTTAATATAGTTGCCTTCGTTAATGGAGTACGTGCTGCCTTTCGCCGGGAAGCGCATACGTTCCTGGCTGAGGCAGAATACGCCCAGAGAAGGATCGTAGGTGAAGGCGTGTACGCCACAGCCGGTGGTATACACCAGCATGGTGGAAGAACCATAAACAACGTAGCCCGCAGCAACCTGCTTGTTGCCTGGTTGCAGGAAATCCTCTTCCGTGACCGGCGTGCCGACTGGGGTTACGCGGCGATAAATAGAGAAAATAGTACCGACAGAGACGTTAACATCGATGTTGGATGAGCCATCCAGAGGATCCATCAGCACAACATATTTTGCGTGTTCACAGCCTTCAAAGACGACGATTTCATCTTCTTCTTCCGAGGCAATGCCCGCCACAATGTCGCGCGCCTTCAGTGCAGCTTTCAGTTTTTCGTTCGCGAACAGATCGAGTTTTTGCTGAACCTCTCCCTGCACGTTCTCAGCACCGCTGGCACCCAGGATATCGACCAGACCGGCCTTGTTGATATCGCGGTGGATGATCTTGGCGCCCAGCTTTATTGCCGACAACAAAGCAGTGAGTTCACCGGTAGCATGAGAAAACTCGTGCTGCTTTTCGACAATAAATTCACCTAACGTTTTCATAACACTTTCCCTGCAATTTATGTGGAGTAAAGCGACCGCAACAATATTAACAAATATTTCCATTGTCGCGCTTAGGTGAATCGCGCCAGCAAACTACGGAATATCCTGAAATGCGTTTCTCACTTGCCGGACATGTGCGTAAAATGGCCCCCAGATTAAAAAAGGATAGTGACGTATGCGCATTCATATTTTGGGAATTTGTGGCACTTTCATGGGCGGTCTGGCGATGCTGGCGCGCTCACTCGGTCATGAAGTAACCGGTTCGGACGCCAATGTGTATCCGCCGATGAGTACCTTACTTGAGAAGCAAGGCATTGATCTGATTCAGGGTTACGATGCCAGCCAGCTCGATCCGCAGCCGGACCTGGTGATCATTGGCAATGCCATGACCCGGGGTAATCCGTGTGTGGAAGCGGTGCTGGAAAAGAACATTCCGTACATGTCCGGCCCGCAGTGGCTGCATGACTTTGTGCTGCGCGATCGTTGGGTACTGGCGGTTGCGGGGACGCACGGCAAAACCACCACCGCCGGAATGGCGACCTGGATCCTCGAAGCCTGCGGCTATAAGCCTGGCTTTGTGATCGGCGGCGTACCGGGTAACTTTGAGGTTTCCGCGCGCCTGGGTGAGAGCGACTTCTTCGTGATTGAAGCGGATGAGTACGATTGCGCCTTCTTCGATAAGCGTTCTAAATTCGTACATTACTGCCCGCGTACGCTGATCCTCAACAACCTTGAGTTCGATCACGCGGATATTTTTGACGATCTGAAAGCGATCCAGAAACAGTTCCACCACCTGGTGCGTATCGTGCCGGGCCAGGGACGCATTATCTACCCGGAAAACGACATCAATCTGAAACAGACGATGGCGATGGGCTGCTGGAGCGAACAAGAGCTGGTTGGTGAACAAGGTCACTGGCAGGCGAAAAAGCTGACCACTGATGCATCCGAATGGGAAGTGTGGCTGGACGGTGAAAATGTTGGCGTGGTGAAGTGGGGCCTGGTAGGCGAGCACAACATGCACAACGGTCTGATGGCGATTGCTGCCGCGCGCCATGTTGGCGTCGTGCCTGCGGATGCAGCCAATGCGCTGGGCTCGTTCATCAACGCCCGTCGCCGTCTTGAGCTGCGCGGCGAAGCCAATGGCGTGACGGTGTATGACGATTTCGCCCATCACCCAACGGCCATTCTGGCAACGCTTGCGGCGCTGCGCGGTAAAGTGGGGGGCACGGCGCGCATCATCGCGGTGCTGGAACCACGCTCGAACACCATGAAAATGGGCCTGTGCAAAGATGACCTGGCGCCGTCGTTAGGGCGTGCGGACGAAGTGTTCCTGCTGCAACCCCCGCATATTCCGTGGCAGGTAGCAGAAGTCGCTGAAGCCTGCGTTCAGCCTGCGCACTGGAGCGGCGATGTGGATGCACTGGCAGATATGGTGGTGAAAACTGCACAGCCTGGCGATCACATCCTGGTGATGAGTAACGGCGGGTTTGGTGGCATCCATCAAAAACTGCTGGATGGCCTGGCGAAGAAAGCCCAGGCAGAAGAAGAGTAAAAAATGCCCGGTGGCGCTATGCTTACCGGGCCTACGATCCGTTGTGGGCCGGATAAGGTGTTTACACCGTTATCCGGCACTTTCTCAGGAGCACGATCTCCGTTGCCATCCGGCCTTCTGGTTACGCCATACTTCTCAACGGAATGGGAAGCCTCCATATGGAAATTTATAACTCAGATCGCAGAAATTAATTTCTAAATCATAAAATCTATTTCCGCTTTTCCCTTGCTAATATCCCCTCGAGAGCCAATGTGGCGTAAGTGCCACATAATAAAAGGTGCGCTCCATGCGAAAAAATTTAACCAATAACGAACTGCGAGTTTATAAATTCTGTCAGGAGAACCCTGCTGATGTTTATAAAATGAAAATTCATGAACTGGCAGATCGCGTTTATACTACCGCGCCATCTATTTCTAAGTTGGTAAAGAAATTAGGCTTTAATAATTTCCAGGAGTTTAAGGTCAACATTCGGGACGTATTCTCCAGATCGCAAAACTCGCAGCACCATAACGCGTTTGTTAGCGAATATATACAAGAAATGCAGGATGCTTTAACCAGAGTGTCTGAGAATAAAGTCAAAGTCTTTTGTGATTTTTTGTCCGACTGCAATACGATTATCACCTGGGGATACGGTACATCAGATAGCGTGGCGAACTATGTTAGCTATAATTTGATGGTGCTGGGCTTTAATATCCTCAATGAAACCGACTACACCAACTGTAATGTCCGCAGCCGCTTTCTGACCGCTAACGATTGTATGCTGATTGTTTCCAACAGCGGTGAGTCAGAAATGCTGGAAGAGATAATTTTTAATGCCAGAAAAAACGGCATCAAGGTGGCCGCGATTACCAGCCGGGAAAACTCTACGCTGGCGCTTAAGGCCGATGCGGTCTTGATCTACAAAAACGCCATTATTAAAGATACTGCTTTCGAAAATATAAGCTATCCGATCCAGATAGCCATCGTAGATATTATGCTTTTCCATTTATCCAATGTCAGAAAAGTGTCGTTGAAATTTAATTCAAAAGTAGAAGACTAATGAAAAAACTAAAACTCGTGGTGATTGGTGCGGGTAGCAGCTATACGCCAGAACTGATTGAAGGGGTAATTAAAAACTACCACCAGCTTCCCATCTCTCACATCGCTTTTGTCGACGTTGAAATGGGTAAAGAGAAAATGAACATCATTTTCGACCTCACCAAAAGAATGCTTGCCAAAGCAAATTTACCAATTGATGTCATCCAAACTTTTGACCGCAAAACAGC
The DNA here is from genome assembly GCF_005281245.1 of Citrobacter sp. wls826. Taxonomy (NCBI): domain Bacteria; kingdom Pseudomonadati; phylum Pseudomonadota; class Gammaproteobacteria; order Enterobacterales; family Enterobacteriaceae; genus Citrobacter; species Citrobacter sp. wls826. The sequence goes on along the minus strand of NZ_SZWS01000064.1, from coordinate 86,825 downwards.
GCTGCTGGGTGCCGACTTCGTGGTGACTCAACTGCGCGTCGGTGGTATCGATGCCCGAATCGTTGATGAAAAACTGCCGAAGTCATACGGTTTTATTGGCCAGGAAACCAACGGTGCGGGCGGGATGTTCAAAGCTCTGCGCACCATTCCGGTCATCATTGAAATAGCGAATGAAATGAAGGCGATTTGTCCAAACGCCTGGCTGATTAACTTCACCAATCCAGCTTCCATGGTGACAGAAGCGGTACTCAAATACAGCCACAACAATCGGGTCATCGGCCTGTGCAATGGTCCTGTCAATATGACCCATCAGGTGGCCGGGCTGCTGAATGCTAACGTAGAGGATTTATACGTCGAGTTCAAAGGCTCTAATCATATGAACTTTATTACCAAAATTCTGCATAACGGCGTCGACCGTACCCGCGAAACCATCGAGATAATCAACGCCGCCGACGTCGATGCACTGAGCTTTAAAAACATCAGCAATGAGCAGTTTAATAAAGAGCTGCTGGCCGCCACCAATCTGATCCCCTCTTCCTATTTAAAATACTACCTCAAGACGACTGAAATGCTGGCCGAGCAGGAAGCAGCCGAGCAATCACGGGGTGAGATCGTCAAAAATATCGAAGCCGAACTGTTTAAAAAATACAGCGACGTTACGCTTC